>CATLEG010000038.1 GCA_949915775.1 uncultured Candidatus Melainabacteria bacterium
AATAACCGAAAAATATTGGGTTAAATTTGCATAAACAGCTTTGAAATCATTAGAAGGTTTGAGTACAAGTGACATAAAAATATTACCTGAACCTAAATCAACCCATGCTCTATCGAATCTGCCATGTCCAGCAGTTTGTTTATCAGCACAAACAACTGTTCTGTCGGCAATATCCGCCAGGTTAGCCTTTGCGTACGAATTGGTTGAATCGATTTCAGCCAGTCTGGTAATATAAAATTTCTCCCTCTGAATTAAATCCATATATAATAATTCTATTACAAACAAAAAATTTTGTGAAATTTTTATTTTTTTATATTTACATAAAATATGTTCAATGATTAATATAATATTAGAAATAAAACAAAAATTTGCGATTTTTTTTTTACGAGTTAAAATAAATTCGGAGAGAGGTAAAAATGGAACATTGGATTTACACATTTAATATTGCAGGACATAGTATATCTGTGAATCTTGATACTATATTTACAATGTGGTTTGCAATGCTTGTATTAATTATTTTTGCACTAATTGTAACAAGCAGAATTTCTGTCGTTCCTACTAAACTTCAAGCTGCTTCAGAAAAAATTATCGAATTTTTCTGGTCTACAATGGATACAATGATGCCCGGCAAAAACAGGCAGCATGTTCCATTTGTTGCTTCATTATTTTTATTTATTCTTACAGCAAATTTAATGGGACAATTACCTTTAAGAATAATACATCTTAAAAACGGCGGAGAACTCGCCTCTCCAACCAATGATATAAATTTAACGGCTGCACTTGCAATTCTTGTGTTAATATATTATGTGGCAGTCGGATTAAAAGCTAAAAAATTCAAATTTTTTATACATGAATTTTCATTTCAGGGAATAATTATGTTTCTGGTAGAACTTTTAGAAATGTTTACAAGACCATTAAGTCTTGCAATTCGTCTTTTTGCAAATATTTTTGCCGGTGAAGTTTTAATTGCAATATGCCTTGGAATTTCAGCTAAATTTTTACCATTACCTGTTATGTTTTTTGAATTAATTGTTGCATTTATTCAAGCAACAGTATTTATGATGTTAACAATAGCATATGTTTCTTCTGCAGCCGGCAGTGAGGAACATTAATAAAAGGAGATAATAAAATGGCAGATGTTACAACTATTTCAGAATTTGCAAAATTAGGTGCAGGTATTGCAATCGGTTTTGGCGCAATTGGAGCAGGACTTGGTATTGGTTTTGCGACAAAGGGCTTAATGGACGGTGTTGCAAGACAACCGGAAGTTGCAGGTAAAGCATTCGGTTTCTTCCTTTTAGGGGCAGCATTGTCTGAAGCTTGTGCTTTGTATGCTTTCGTTATTGCAGCTAAATTAGTAGGATTATTCTAAAAATGGAATTTAACGCAACATTTTTTGTATCAGCAATAAGTTTTATAATTTTCACTATTATTATGAATTTGATTTTTTATAAACCCATTTCAAAGGTTATTTATGAACGTCAAAAATTAATTGGTGATGCATTGAATGCTGCTCAAAAATCTAAAGATGAAACTAAAGAACTGCTTACAAATCGAGATTATAGACTCACAAAATCAGCGGCAGATTCCAGAAAACTTATTGCTGATAAAATTGAAGAAGCGAATAAATCTTCAAAAGTTTTAACACAAAAAGCAAAAGAAAAATCACAAAATGATATTTCATTAGCAAAAGAAAATTTACATAAAGAAGCTGAGACTTTAAACCGCGAATTAGATATTGAAGTCAAAAATCTCGCAGAAATAATTTCATCAAATATTTTAGGAATCGATGTAAAAATAGAGGAAACGGAATTATGAGTAATTTATGGAATTTAATCGTTGAATCTAACACTTTTAATTTCGCAATTTTATTATTAATTTTTGCAGTATTAGCAGAAAAAATACATCTTTCTGATAAACTGGAAAAAATAAAACTGGATATTATAAATGCAATTGAAAATGCAAGGTTAGAAAGAGAAAACGCTAATTCAGAACTTATATCTACCCGTAAATCTGTTGAACATCTTGAAGATGAGATTAAATCTCGCCTTAATGAGGCTTCCAAAAAGGCTGACGGAGTTTCTGAAAAAATTTTTGAAGAAATGCAAAAACAAATAAATTCTATTGAAAAAAATATGCATAAAGCTATTGAATCTGAAGAAAAAACACTTTCGGCAAAAGCTGCTAAAACGACATTGCAGAATTCAGTAGAACTTGCTGCAAAACATATTAAAACCGTTCTAAAGAATAATCCCGATCTTCATAACAAATTTATTGAAGAAAGTATAGGTGTATTATGAAAATATCGACTTCCGCAGAAACTTATGCTGATTCTTTAATTAAAGCTGATACAAATTTTGAATTAATATTAAACGATTTAAATGCAATTAAAGAAATCACATCTCAATCAAATGACTTTAATAGTGTAATGGAAAATCCGTCAATTCCGAATGAGACTAAATTCGATATAATTGATGAAATTTTTAAAAACAAAATTAACGATAAACTCATAAATTTTTTAAAAATTCTTATCGAAAAAAAGAGATTTAATGAACTTAATCAAATAATACAATCATACAGCGACAAAACAGATAATATTAATAATATAAAAAGAGTAGAAGTTATTTCCGCGATTGATTTAACAGACGAACAAAAAATGCGGATAAATGAAAAACTTCACACAAGATTACAAAAAAATATTATAGCAAATTGGACAACAGATGAAAACATTATTGGCGGTCTTATCATAAAAATAGATGACGATATAATTGATAACAGCCTAAAAAACAAATTAGAAAAATTAAGTAAAATTTAGAGGTAAAATTATGGCACTAATAAAACCAGATGAAATCAGTTCTATAATCAAAAGTAAAATAGAAAATTTTGATATGCAAGCCGAAATATCCAATACTGGTACTGTATTGGAAGTTGGTGACGGTATTGCAAGAATTTATGGGCTAAGAAATGTAATGTCCAATGAACTTGTAATATTTGAAGACGGCAAAGATACTCTCGGCATTACAATGAACCTTGAAGAGGATAATGTAGGCGTCGTTATCTTAGGTGAATATACTCAAATTAAAGAAGGTATGACTGTAAAAACTACAGGTCGAATTGCCTCCGTTCCCGTCGGAGATTCACTAATCGGACGCATTGTTGACCCTACAGGTAAACCTATTGACGGTAAAGGTGAAATAAATTCAGACAAAACCCGCCCAATTGAAAGAGTTGCCCCCGGTATCGTTGCGAGAAAATCAGTACATCAGCCATTACAAACCGGTTTAACTGCTATTGATGCTTTGACTCCTATCGGCAGAGGTCAGCGTGAATTAATTATCGGAGATAGACAAACCGGAAAAACCGCTATTGCAATTGACACTATACTTAATCAAAAAGGTCAAAATGTAATATGTATCTATGTTGCAATCGGTCAAAAAGCTTCTACAGTTGCTCAAATTGCAAAAACATTAGAAGAACATGGAGCAATGGATTATTCAATAATTGTTTCCGCAACGGCAAATGAACCGGCGCCATTACAATATATTGCACCATTTGCTGGAGTTGCTATCGGCGAAGAATTTATGGAACAAGGAAAAGATGTTTTGATTATATATGATGATTTATCAAAACATGCTCAAAGCTATCGTGCAATGAGTTTGCTTTTAAAAAGACCACCGGGACGTGAAGCTTATCCTGGTGATGTATTTTACTTGCATTCAAGATTATTGGAACGTGCTGTTAAACTCAATGATGAATTGGGCGGAGGAAGTATTACTGCGTTGCCGATTATCGAAACTCAAGCAGGGGATGTTTCAGCCTACATTCCAACTAATGTAATTTCAATTACCGACGGGCAGATATTTTTAGAATCTAATTTATTCTATTCCGGTGTTAGACCGGCAATTAATGCCGGCATTTCCGTCTCGCGTGTCGGCGGTGCGGCTCAAACTAAAGCGATAAAACAGGTTGCCGGTCAATTAAGACTTGATTTGGCACAATATAATGAACTTGCCGCATTTGCGCAATTTGCTTCTGATTTAGATGAATCAACCAAGAAACAACTGCTTCGGGGAGAAAAATTAACAGAAGTATTAAAGCAGCCTCAATACAATCCTTTAAGTGTGGCTGAACAGGTTTCGATTTTATTTGCCGCAAACGAAGGGTTACTTGATGATATAGCAAATTCAGAAATAGGCAGATTTAAAAAAGAGTGGTTTGCACATTTAGAGGCTAATTTAAAAGAGCTTTCGGATAATTTAAACGATGGCAGTGCGTTATCTGAAGAAGATAAAGCTCAATTAAGACAAGAATTGGAAAACTTTAAAAATACTTTTTAAGAAAGGGTAACTTATGAAATGTTTTAATCACCATGACAGAGATGCATTTGGTATATGTAAAGTCTGCGGGAAAGGACTTTGTCTTGAATGTTTGAAAGACGAAAAAGGTATTATTACATGTAAAAATTCAGATTGCTTAAACAGAAAAAATTTCTGGAAAATTTTAGTAATGGTACTTTTATTTATCGCATTAGTATTATTAATTATTGACTTTGTAGGATAATATGGCAAATTTAAAAGAGATAAAAAACAGAATACAGAGCGTACAGAGCACACAAAAAATTACACGTGCTATGAAAATGGTAGCTGCAGCAAAAGTTAAAAAGGCGGAAAATACCGTTAAAATGTCGCGCCCATTTACAAAAGAACTTGTATTTATGTTCAAGAAATTGTTAAATTCTGTTGGAACATACAGCTCTCAAACTCTTAAAATAAAATCTTCAATAGATAATTATCCAGAATTACTTCAAGTTAGAGAAGTAAAAACAGTAGGTTTGCTTGTTATCACCTCGAATAAAGGACTTGCCGGCGCCTATAATGCAAATATTATAAGAAAAACTATTCAAACAGTTAAAGAATATAATGAAAAAGGGATAAAAACCATACTTTTTATTGCCGGTCAAAAAGGAATTTCTACATTAAAGAAAAAATGTAAAGATTTAAATTGCGAAATTGCAAAAACTTATTTAGCAGTAGTTAATGAGCCTACAGCAGAAGGGGCAAAATTGATTATTGAAGATATTGCTGAATATTTTGTATCTCATAAAATTGACAAAATAGAAATAATAACTACGCGTTTTAAAAATATGATGAGTTATTTTGTTGAAAATTGGGAGATATTACCGCTTAAAGGTTTAAATGATGATTATGAAAGACTTCATGACAATGTTTTAGAGCCTTTGATGGAATTTTTACCTGATATGCATCACATTTTACAAAAAGTTGTTCCGATGTACATGACAAATATTTTGTTTCAATCTCTGCTTGAAGCGCAAGCCAGCGAACTGGCAAGCAGAATGACTGCAATGTCAGCAGCTTCCAATAATGCGGATAAAATGTTGAAAGAATTGTCCGTTCAATATAACAAAACAAGACAATTTAATATTACTCAAGAAATTATTGAAGTTGTATCAGGTGCAAACGCACAAATAGGATAAATTATTTATATGTTTTTATAAAATTAACCGCCTGCTCACGTGTAGAAACATCTCCTGAAAGTTGAGCTTCATGAAGTGATAATAAAATCTCACCAAGTTTTTCAGAAGGTCTGATTTTCAGAATTTGCATAACATCATTACCATCTAAAAGCTTTGGTAAAGGTTTTAAAGTTTCACGTTTTTCAAGATAAAATTTTAAAAGCATATTTAAAGAATTTATATTCCGTTCTACAATTTCTTCTGTAATTTCTTCTCCGCGTGCAGATAACCTGTCAGCTTGAGCAAGAACAATCGCATCTATTGAAGATTGATCCATTTTTCTAATATAACGCATCATAATTTTTTCGGTTATCTGAGGAGCAGACATTACCTGTGACGGATAAATATGATTTTTCACCATTGTAGAAACATATTCAGATTGTTTGTTCGAAAAATGCATATCTTTTAAAAGTTTTAATACCATTTTTGCGCCTACATCATCATGTTTTATAAATCTGTGTTTACCTTCTTCTATTGTCCAGGTAGAAAATTTACCAATATCATGCATAAATCCCGCGAGTTTCAAATGTGCCAACCTTGAAAATCCGCCGAAATCAACACTATCAAGATGTTCTTTAATTTCATCAGCAGAATTTTCATAAATATCTTGAATTTGTTTAACTGTTTCTAATGAATGATGAAACAAATCAAGGTGATGATGAGAATTCGGAGGAACCTGTTTTAATTCTTTTACAAATGGGAAAATTTCTTCCAAAATCCAGGTTTTATTCATGTTTTCCAATGCAATATGAGCATATTTTCCGCTGAAAAGTTTCAATATTTCATAATTAATACGTTCAACAGCCGGTTTTTTAATAAGAGAGGCAAATTTACAGACAGCATGGATTGTTTCTGGCGCAAGATTAAAACCATACAATGCTTGAAAACGATACACACGAAGTAATCTTAGCGGATCATCTTCAAAATTTTGTTCACAAACATAATTTATGCACTTATTTTTTATATCAGTAACACCGCCAGCAATATCAACAATTTCACCGGTTCTTATATTTGCAGCAATAGCATTCATAGTCAAATCTCTTCGCATCAAATCCTTTTCTAATGAGCCTTCTATCGGATTTGTAACATCTATGTAATTTATTTTATCTTGCAAAACGAGTCTGTAGATTTTATTTTCCTCATCAAGCGGAACAAACGCAGCATCAAAAAGCGTTTTAAGTTTTAATGAAAATTCTCTTGCATCTTCGTCCATCACAATTATATCTCTGTCAAAACTTTCTTTGCCCATAAGATAATCGCGAACAGAACCTCCGACAAGATAAATTTCATTGTCAAAATTTTCAATTATTTTTTTCAATATAAAATCTGAATTAATTTTTTCTGTAATATTCATAAATAACATTTCCTAATGCTGTTATAACAGCAGTTTCAGCTTTCAAAATAAGATTTCCGAGAGTCAGCATCGGAATATTATATTCCTTAAACAAATTAAATTCCTTTTGAGAAAAGCCCCCCTCCGGCCCAATAATAACAATAATTTTATCATCTTTTAAAATCGGAGTTTCTTTGCAATACTCACTCAATGTTAAATCAGTGTATCTTTCACAAAAAGCAATAATTTTATATCCATCTTTTTGCATGCCTGCAATCGTTTTTAAATCAGTTAGTTCAAAACATTTCGGAACATACGCCCTTTCACATTGTTTAAAAGCTTCAAACATAATTTTTTGCCATCTCTCGATTTTCTTTTTGATAATATCTCTATTAACACTGCAATTATCAGTAAAAACAGGATATACACCATCCGCCCCGAGTTCTGTTGCTTTTTCGATAACAATTGATTGAGCATCGCTTCTAAGGGGACTTTGCGCAAGATATAATCTAAAATCAAGCCTTCTGAAAGACTTATAAGAATTTTCCACATTTACCGTAATTTCCTTATTCGAAACTTCATCAACAACAGTTTCGTATTGAATTTGATTTTCGTCAATTAATAAAAGTTTTTCACCTTTTTTAATGCGAAGTGATTTAGCAATATGATTAAAATTATCTTTATCACTTATAACAATCTTATTATTATCAATATCTTTTGAATTTATTAAAAATTGCGGCATAAAAACTCCTTACAGGAATTATTTTACAACAAAAAAAGATAAGGGCAAAATGCCCTTAATCCTCAATAAAATCTCTAAAATGCTGCAACTCTTTTTGTGCTCTGATTTTAGAAAGTGCCCCATCTTCCAATTGCCGAATTCTTTCTTTAGAATACCCCATTATTTCGCCTAACTGTTCTAATGTTTTTGGAGTCTCACCATTAATACCAAATCTGTAATTAATAATCTTTTTTTCTCTCTCAGACAATGATGCCAATAAATCTTCCATACTACCCTTTAATGCGTTATTCTTTGTCTGAATTTCAGGAGAACGATATGATTTATCTTCAATATAATCTCCGACATTCAAATCATCAGTAACCGGCGTTTCCAAGCTTATAGGTTCTTTTATAATTGATTTTTTTATTGTCAAAAGCTGTTTTGGTGTAATTGCAAGTTTTTGTGCAATTTCTAAATCTGTAGGCTCTCTGCCAAGTTCAAAAGATAAGGTCGTAAACGCTCTTTTATATTTTCGGATTTTATCAGTCATATGAACAGGAATTCTTATTGTTCGCGAATTGTTAGAAATTGCTCTTATAATAGTTTGTTTTATCCACCATGTTGCATATGTTGAAAATCTAAAATTTTTAGAATAATCGAATTTTTCTGCTGCTTTAATTAACCCCAAAGAACCTTCCTGAACTAAATCCATAAACAAAACACCCTGACCAATATATTTTTTTGCAATACTTACAACAAGACGCAAATTGGCTTGAACAAGTTTCCGTTTTGCCATATCTGACTGAGGACTTTTACCCTCTTTAATTTGTTTTCCTAATATTTTTTCTTCCTGAGAATTCAAAAGTTTAACCTTACCGATATCTTTCAAATACATTTGCAAAATATCGTCGTCATTTGAAATAGAATTGAAAGTTTTTGGTTCTTCCATTTCATCCTCTAGCTCTATAAATTCAGATTCTTCGCTATAATTATTTTTTAAATCTTTGTATAAATCTTCCTCAAAATACTTCACTGCCATTTATATTCCTCTTCTTCTTAATACACAATATCAATGACGAATAAAGTAAAATTTTGTTTCAAGAGTTTTTTTATGCAAAAATATAAATATGGGAATTTTGAATGAAAAAGATTTTATTGAAAAAATAAAAAGCTTAAGTGAACTATCCTTTAAGCCGGGAGAACGAAGCGATATATCAAAACTGGATTCGCATGACAACAGATATATTGAATCCGGCGATTTCTGTGCAAATTTACATATACACACAGAATTTTCAGATGGTAAAATGACTATTCCTGAACTTATTGAAAAAACAGAAGAAATTCCAAACATGCTTGTTGCAATTACAGACCATGACACAATTGAAGGTTGTAAAATAGCCAAACAACTTTGTCCTGATAATATAAATATGGTTTTAGGAGTAGAAATTTCAACAGTCGCTATTAATTTTCCCAAACAACCTAAGCCTATGCCGGTTCATTTACTTGTTTACGGAATTAACCCTTATGATGAAAAACTAAATGAATTTCTTGATACGAAACGAAATTTAAAACTTAAATTAGCTAAAGAAACAATTACAAAATTAAATAAAACATTACCTGAGTATAATTTCACACTAGAAGAAGCTGCAAAATGCCATCCGATGATAGAAAAAGGACAAGATGAAGTAGCTCATCCATTGAAAAAATATACTTCCGGTAAAATTTTACTTGATTATTATTTTCCTAATGCTGATTTTTCATATGAAAAACCAATTTATAAGTATAAATATTTGTTCTCAAATCCGGAACCCTATCATATTAATTATAAATATGCATTAGAAATGTATACCGGTGTAAAATTGCCATTAATACCGCAAGAAATCGAAAATAAAATAAATACGGCAAGAGAAATTTATTTAAGTGCACATCCATCAATCGGTAAAATGCTTGAACCGTTTTCTTCTTTTGAAGATACTGTAAAATTTGTTTCTACATTACAAAGCGGTGTTATGTCTATTGCACACCCGGCAAGAAATAGAGCATATACATCGGAATTTTACACATATTTATTTAATAATTTTAAAAATTCCGGCGGTGAAAAAGCTATGTTCTATGAAAAATATTATCAATCTTATGAAGGACGATATTTTCAAGAATGGTGTCCTATAATAAATGCAGCCGCAGAAAATTTTAATTTATTTGCAACTGGCGGATTAGATTCTCATGGACTTAGTATTACATCAAGATGTCCACATTATTAGAAAGGTAAATTTAATGAAAAAATTTCTACTTTTTATATTAATACTCACAACACCGGCCTACGCTTCGTTATTAGATAGCGGATATGTAAGTCCTGAATCTTATGCTGTTAACGAAGCCGATTTAACAGATTACAGATATATTCCGCCGTCACCAAAACTTAACCTTGATAATCTTGAAAATATGCGTTTTACAGAAACAAATTCTATAAACAATGAAAACACTGTTAAAACAGACTCTGAAAATCAAGAAAAATTAACAAATAACAAAACTCCAAAAGAGAAAAAACATAGAAAATCACGCAAAGAAATGACTCAGGAAGAATACGAAAAAACTCTTACTTATAAAGTTGCAAAATGGTGGGTTGATCAGCGTTACAAACGAGAAGAACCACACCATGGCAATATTCACGAGATAAAAGTAAAAGCTCGTGAGAATTATGAAAAGCAACTTGAAGAACAAAAAAAGGATTCCGAAAACAATTATTGAAGATATTTATTGAGTTCATTTTTTTCTTCAAAAGTAACACGTCCGGTAACTGCCCGCTTTTGATTACCATGTTTTACAATTACATAAAAATAGCCAAAAGTTCCATCCTGATTTTTATTTCCAAGTGCAGTTCTCAAGTTTTTCATATCAATATATAAAACATTATTCAAATCATAATCCAGATTTCTATCATTTAATGCAACAGTACCATCAGAATTCAACAAAGCAAATCTGATATTAGCCTTTTTAAGTTCATCTACGGTAATTTTTGAAGCATCTCCATCAGTTTCAAGATTTTTTAAAGAAGCAAACAAATTATCTTTACTGTCATCATGCCCTAAAATATTTTCGACATTCCATTTATTATCCTTATTATCTTTTATCAAAATATAATTTTTACCATTAATACTAACAATATATGGATCTAAATAAGAAAGTGCCGGATTTAAAGTTCTAATCGAATTTGGAACAAGAATTCTGCCTGAAGCGATTGAAGTTCCGGCCAAAAAGGCTTGTAAAATTTGATTATCAGCATGCCTCATAGAGCGGGTAACAGCATAAGAAGGAGATACTTTAACCGAATACTGCGCCGCAAAAGCAGGAACAGAGACTAGAATTAGTGTTGATAAAAGTAATAATTTCTTCATATAAAACCTCCAAAAAACTTTCTACACATATTATAACGAAAATTATAAGAAAAAGTTCAAAATTTTAAAAAAAAGTTATTGACAATAAAAAATGTTTTATATAATATATATCTTGTCGGTGGACGAAAAGCCAGAAGGGCGTTTAGCTCAGTTGGTAGAGCGTCTCCCTTACAAGGAGAGGGTCAGAAGTTCGAGTCTTCTAACGCCCACCATAAAAAGAGGTTAGGATTCATCCTAAACCTCTTTTTATTTTGAGAGTTTTGATGATGAGAAATTTTTTCGAAGTTCGGAGGATTTTCGGTAGAGTGGAGCGAACACCGTAAGCGAACTCGTAAGAGCAACAGCTCAACGGAGCGGCCATTTTGCGCTAGCAAAATATTAGCGGAGAATTTGAGCTGTGCGCGCCCGAATAATCCGATTAGTCTTCTAACGCCCACCATAAAAAACCGGATGACATATGTTATTCGGTTTTTTATTTTATGAGGGTAAGTATTGACGAGAACTCAAATGTGCAAAAGCACATTTTAATAGTTCGAGCAAGCCGAGCGGAGCCACGAAGATTACGAAGTAATCTGAGAGACGAGCATGCGTCGGGCGAGACCGCGCTCTTGCCCGCAAATGCGAGCGGTGGCGTTCAACGCGAGGCGCAGTAGTACATAGACCCGTTAAACACGAACAAATAAGACAGTCTTCTAACGCCCACCATAGCAATCTTGGTGGAAACGTTAACTCTTACCCCACCTTTTCATTTACAATCTTTTTATATATAATTGACTTATGCAGATAAATGATGAATACATCGTAAAAATAGAAAAGTTTTCAAATCTTGGAACAGGTATTGCAAAAATTGACGGACAAGTTGTTTTTGTCGAGAACGCATGTCCGGAAGATGAAGTTAAAATAAAAATTACTAAAGTTAATAAAAATTACGCTTCTGCAAAAATTATAGAAATAAAAACACCTTCGCAATATCGAGTAAAACCATTTTGTCCTATGCAAAAGGTTTGCGGTGCATGCCAGATGCAATTTATTGATTATGAATATCAATTGCAGCTAAAAAAACAAATAGTTGAAGATGCAATGAGAACTATCGGACATATAGAAACTCCGGTAAACGATGTAATAGCAAGCCCTGATATCAAAAATTACAGACAAAAAATTCAATACCCCGTATCGCAGAAAAAAGAAGGCAGAATTGTTGCAGGATACTTTAAGCCTCAAACTCATGAGATAGTTAACATCAAATACTGCCCCATACAACCTGAAATTTGCGACGATATTATCGAATTTATAAGAGAGAAAGCTCTAGAATTCAACATAACTGGATTTAACGAGAAAAAACATACAGGCGATTTACGTCACGTTGTGATAAGATGTTCTGCTGATAACGGAAAGTGTCTTGTAACATTGGTTGTTAATGCAACTAAATCAGCCCCCACCCTCCCCCACAGGAGAGGGAACAAACTCCAAGATAAATTAAATAATTTTGCAAAAGCTATTTTTGAAAATTTTGAACAAGTAACAGGTGTTTGTGTTAATTTTAACTCTAAAAAGACTAACGTTATTTTAGGTCAAAATACTGAATGTATTTGCGGTAATGATTTTGTTGAAGAAAAAATCATTGATAAAATTTTTAAAATTGGAGCAGATACATTCTTTCAGATTAACCCGAAAAGTGCTGAAAATATTTTTAAATATGTCAAAAAAGAAATTTCTAAAATCGAAAATCCTACTGTACTTGATGCTTATGCCGGAATAGCAACTTTTGGAATTGTCGTTTCTGATGTTGCCGAAAAAGTTGTAAGTGTTGAAGAAAATAAAGCTTCAATAGAAAAAGCAAAAGAAGTTTTAAAAGCAAATAATATAAATAATATCGAACTTTTTGCTCAAGATACGACCAAGTATTTAGAATCAGTTAAACGAAAATTCGATATTACAATACTTGACCCTCCAAGAAAAGGCTGCACTAAAGAAGCATTGGATGAAGTTTTAAAGCATATGAGAATTCGTCATTCTGAGGCGATTAATGAAGAGAATCTTCGCTCTGCTCAGAATGACAAAACAGCAAAAAAATCTCATTCTTCAAAAATTATCTACGTAAGTTGTAATCCGGCTACACTTGCTCGCGATTTAAAATATTTAACAGAACATGGGGCTAAAATTGAAAGTATTCAGCCTTTTGATATGTTCTGCCATACTTATCATATAGAAACTGTAGCAATTATTGCTCTATAGGTTTATAAAAATCCAAAACTTCACGTACTTTATGTTCTAAATCATTCAATTGTTTATAATTCTTTGTTTGTTTGAAGTCAGATGCTGAGCGTTTACTTGGAGACAGGGCTTCAAACTTGCCTCGATATAGAGCTTTTAATGATTTTAATAACTTGTTCACGTTATTCACATTTTCTTTAGTAAATGTAACTGCTTCTGAGTTATTTTTTGCCCCGAACACATCTTTTTGCAAAGCCTGAGCATACAATTTTTTAGTTAATTCAAAGAACTGATTTTGAATACCTTTTATAATCTCTTTTGCTCCTGCATCGGCTTTAAACCCTTTTGTATCATATGCTCTAAAAAGTTCATAAACTTGTTCATGCTCTAGATTTTTAGTCATTAAAGAATTTGGTCCGGGCAAAATCAAAAGTTCATATATATTTTTACCTTTTTTAAATCTCATTTGGACATCTTGATATCCTGAAGGTCTGGCATTCTCGCCGAAACGAACATCAACATCATCAATCATTTTAAAAGTGCCGTCTTTATTAAACATCAAAAATCCATTAGCATCTTCAGCATAAATTTTATCAACTTTATATTTTTTATTTGCCATTGCTTTAATAACTTTTGGATAATTTTTATCAGCATCGGGCATAAATATAGTAGCTCTCACACCATCCCTGACAACTCCTAAAAAGCCACGTTCTGCAAATAATTCAGAACGATTTAATAATTTATCAAGAGTAGATTTTAAACTTTTTACAGAAGATTTATTTGCTTCTTTGTAAAAAGAAACCTCAGGAACTTCTCTTGAAAGAGTTCTTAAATCATTGAGATAATCAACAGCCAATTTTTCATTATCACGAACCCAAAAATCACCAATCCTATTTCCACGATCTGGTCTATCTTTTTTGGGCGGCATCTTAACAGAAATAGAGTAAGTATCAGCTTCCGGGGTCCGCTCATACGCCCCCCCCCCGAAATGCTTACGCACTTTTTGAGCTGATTTTTCATCAGGAGATTTCTGCCTTTTTGGTTTTAAAGGCTTTACTTTTCCTAACCTATCTGAAACTTTTTTACATAATTTTGTTGACATATCTTTCTTATATAAAAAACTAATAACAAAAATAATTGCCTGTTTGTATTAAAAATATTACAAATTTGCAACAGATATAATTATAAATCTTTATATATTTTTTGTCAAAAGTTTTTGTTTGTAATAAAATTTTATTGTTATATTTAAGCTTATTAAATAAGGAGGAAAATATGGCTGGAAAAACTATAACAGTTGACGGAAACTATGCTGCCGCGCATATTGCTTATGCAATGAGCGAAGTGTCAGCAATTTATCCGATTACTCCTTCATCTACAATGGGTGAATGGATTGATGAATGGGCTTCACAACACAAAAAAAATATCTGGGGTGAAGAAGTTAGAGTTGCAGAAATGCAATCAGAAGCAGGTGCTGCAGGTGCAGTTCATGGAGCTTTGGCGGCAGGTTCTTTAACTTCTACTTATACAGCATCTCAAGGTTTATTATTAATGATTCCTGTAATGCACAAAATCGCTGGTGAAATGCTTCCAACAGTATTCCATGTTGCCGCTCGTGCACTTGCTGCGCAATCATTGGCTATTTTTGGCGACCATACAGACGTTATGGGATGCCGTAACACAGGTTTTGCAATGTTAGCTGCAAACTCTGTTCAAGAAGAAATGGATTTAGCTTTAGTTGCTCACCTTGCAACTTACAAAGCAAAAGTTCCATTTTTACAATTCTTTGATGGTTTTAGAACTTCTCACGAAATTCACAAAATCGAAGAAATTTCTTATGAAGATATTGCAAAATTAATTGAACCTAAATATATAGAAGAATTTAGAAAACGCGCATTACGTCCGGAAGCTCCTATTTGTAAAGTTGGTGCTCAAAACACTGACGTTTACTTCCAAGGACGTGAAACTGTAAACAAATACTACGATGCTGTTCCTGATATCGTTCAAGAATATATGGATAAAGTTGCAAAAGTAACAGGAAGACAATATCATCCGTTCGATTATGTTGGTGCTCCTGATGCAACAGATGTTATCGTAGCTATCGGTTCAGGATGTGAAACTATCGAAGAAACAATTGAATACTTGAACGAAAAACGCGGTACTAAATACGGTTTAGTTAAAGTAAGACTTTACAGACCATTTGACGTAAAACGTTTCAACGAAGCTTTACCAAAATCTGTAAAACGTATTACAGTTCTTGATAGAACAAAAGAACCTGGAGCAATTGGTGATCCATTATACTTAGATGTAGTTGCTGCTCTTGAAAACAAAGATATCAGAGTTATCGGCGGACGTTATGGTTTATCTTCTAAAGAATTTACACCATCTATGGTTCTTGCTGTTTACAAACATGCTGAAAACAACGGATTCCACAACTTTACAGTTGGTATTGAAGATGACGTAACTCACAGATCATTAAAAGTTGAAGAACATATTGTTACAGAACCAGTTGGTACTACAAACTGTATGTTCTGGGGACTAGGTTCTGACGGTACAGTTGGTGCTAATAAAAACTCAATTAAAATAATTGGTCAATACACTGATAAAGATGCTCAAGCATATTTCGCTTATGACTCTAAAAAATCTTTCGGTGTAACTGTTTCTCACTTGAGATTTGGAGACAAACCAATTAAATCAACTTACCTTATTACAGCTCCAGATTTTGTATCATGCTCAGCTCACGCTTATGTCGGCCGTTATGATATGCTTAAAGGTATTAAAGAAGGTGGTACTTTCTTGTTAAATTCACCTTGGTCAAAAGAAGAAGCATTCTCTCATTTGACAAGAGATATGCAAAAAACAATTATTGATAAGAAAATTAAATTCTACAATGTAGATGCTGAAAAACTTATCAAAGAACAACCTGGCTTAAGAGGAAAAGGTGCTAACACAGTTATGATGGTTGCATACTTCAAAGTTTCAGGTATTATTCCGTTTGAACAAGCTCTTGAAGGTATGAAAGCAATGACAACTAAAACCTTTAAGAAAAAAGGCGATGATGTTGTTAACATGAACTTAGCATTAATTGATGCTGCTGTTAACGCAACAGAAGAAGTTGTTGTTCCCGCATCTTTAGACAACACTTGTGCTGCCGAAGACGTTAAATTAATAGCTGACGATGCATCTGAATTCGCTAAGAAAATCATTGAACCTTCAATGAGATTAAAAGGTGATGATATTCCTGTTTCAGCAATGTCAAATGACGGTGTTATCCCAACAGGTACAGCTTGTTTGGAAAAACGCGGCATTGCGCCTCGTGTTCCTCACTGGAATCCTGAAAACTGTTTACAATGCGGTATCTGTGCTTCAGCTTGTCCTCATGCTGCAATCAGAACTAAATTAGTAGAAAAAGAAAACTTGAAAGATGCTCCATCATCATTCAAAACTATTCCTGCTAAACCAGCTCTTGCAGATGAAGAATTTAAAGTTCAAGTATACTGTAAAGATTGTACCGGCTGCGGCGTTTGTTTAGATCAATGTCCGGCAAACAGAAATCCTGAAAAACCGGCTTTAACCTGGTCAACAATCGAAAAAGAAGAAGAAGCTTGCGAAACTGTTAACGAAAGATTCTTCGACGAATTACCTGATAATGTAATGGGTAAAAACACTACAAAAACAATTAAAGGCGCAATGCTTAGAAAACCTTTATTTGAATTTTCAGGTGCATGTGCAGGATGTGGTGAAACTCCATATGTTAAACTTGTATCTCAATTGTTCGGTGAAAATGCGATTGTTGCTAACGCAACAGGATGTTCTTCAATCTATTCAGGAACTTTCCCAACAATTCCTTACACAACAAACAAAGAAGGAAGAGGACCAGCATGGGCTAACTCATTATTCGAAGACAACGCTGAATTCGGTTTCGGTATGAGACTTGCTGTTGATACTAACAGAAACACATTGAAATCTTATACAGCTAAAGTTCTTGAAAATGAAAAAACTCCGGCTGACTTAAAAGAAGCGCTAGTTGGTGCTTTAGCACACTGGGATAATTCAAAAACAGATGAAGCAGTTGCTGCACAAAATAAAGCTAAAGAAGTTATAGCAAAATACGCAGACTGTGATTGTCCGGATTTAGCTAAAGTTCGTGAGCTTCAAGACTACTTCACTGATAAATCAATCTGGATTATCGGCGGCGACGGCTGGGCAAACGATATCGGTTACGGCGGTATTGACCACGTATTAGCTCAAAACAAAAACGTTAACGTTCTTGTACTTGATACAGAAGTATACTCAAATACAGGTGGTCAAGCTTCTAAATCTACACCAACCGGTGCTGTTGCGAAATTTGCTACAGGCGGTAAACGTACATATAAGAAAAACATGGGCTTAATGAGCATGTCTTACGGATATGTTTATGTTGCATCAGTTGCACTCGGTGCTGACAGAGCACAAACTCTTAAAGCATTCCAAGAAGCTGAAGCTTATGATGGCCCATCAATAATCTTTGCATATGCACCTTGTATCGCTCATGGTATTGATATGTCTAAAACTCAGACAGAACAAAAACGTGCAGTAGAAGCTGGATACTTCCCGCTTTACAGATACAACCCGGCAAATGAACAACCATTTACATGGGATGCAAAAGATCCTAAAGGAAGCTACCAAGACTTCATCAGATCTGAAGGACGTTATAAGTCATTACTTAAAACAAATCCTGAAGCTGCTGAAACATTATATACACAAGCAGAAGAGGATGCTGCTAAACG
>CATLEG010000039.1 GCA_949915775.1 uncultured Candidatus Melainabacteria bacterium
CGTTTCAGCATCTCAGACCATCCCCCTCATCCGACACTTCGTGTCACCTTCTCCCACCATTGGGGAGAAGGAAATAATATATGCGAAGCACGATAAGAACTTATCGACCTATCGTCTTAACGTCTTAAAGATTGATAAAACTCTTACCCTCTCCCGAATTTGTAAGTTCGCATATAGCTCACTAACAAATTCAACCCTCTCACAAAAAGAGAGGGTAAAATATGGGTTTACTCTGGCCGAAGTTTTTTCACCCTGCAGGAAGGTCAAATTAAACTTTGGGTTTACTCTAGCAGAAGTCCTAATCACCCTTGGCATCATCGGTGTTGTGGCGGCGGTGATTATTCCATCGTTGATACAAAAGTATCAAGAACAAGAAACCGTTACGCGTTTAAAAAACGTCTATTCAACAGTTTCAAATGCGTATATTAGAATCCTTGAAGAAGATGGCGATCCAACAAATTGGGGTATGAATAAAGATAATTTTGCAACAATAACTACAGAAAAATTTTCTAAATATATAAAAAATGTTAAAATTTGCGACTCATCAAAACAAAATAGTAGATGTTTTGTTCAAAAAAGATTAGATTTATTAGGTAATAATATGCCTGTCATAAGTGGTATACCATCATTGATAATGCCAAACGGTGCGGTTATTGGGTTTAGCACTCAGGATTGGAGTCAGATTGAAACTTGCGAGATACTGAATTTTTGTTTTTGTATATTGGTAGATGTAAATGGAAACAGAGAACCTAATCAGTGGGGACATGATACTTTTACTTTTCATGCTAATCGTAACAAAATCTTAGCGCGCGGAGCACAAAATACTCATGGCTCTAATTTGTGTGATCCTGTTAATGCTATTGGCTGGGCTGGCTGGCCTAATGGTACTGCTTGTAGTGCTTATGTTTTGCAAGAAGGAAATATGGATTATTTGAAGTGTATTAGAGGTAATACGTCGTATTGCAGCAAGAAATATTATTTTGCAAATTATTAAAATGTTTATTCTTAAAATGTGAGATTGAGTTCCCAAGCTTTTTATTTAATTTACGATTGTTGCACATTTTCTTTTTTGAGGTATGATAAATGCATACAGTAGTACACAAATAAGGGAAAATTTATGAAAGTAACTTTAGAAAAAGAAAAAGAAAATGTTGTTAAATTGGATATTACAATTCCGGCGAAAGATGCTGTGGATGCGTACAACAATGCTGTAAGAAAAATCTCTCAATATGTGAATATTGACGGTTTTAGAAAAGGCAAAGCACCGCGTGCTGTTGTTGAAAGACATGTTGGAACTGAAAGAATTAAACAGGAAGCTATTGAAAATTTGATGCCAAGAGCTATCAATCAAGCTGTTGCTGATAACGATTTAGATTTAATTGCACAGCCATATGTTACTGACTACAATTTTAATGTTGGTGAAGATTTAACAGTCGTTGCAAAAGCTGAATTGAGACCGGAAGTTACTTTAGGTCAATATAAAGGTTTGAAACTTGAAGTTAAAGATGCGGCTGTTGATGAAGATGCTATGCAAAAACAGTTAGACAGATTGCTGGAACAAAACAGTATTCAAGAAACAGTTATCGATAGACCAACAAAAGAAACAGATATCGCTGTTATAGATTTTGACGGCTATTCAAACGGCGAAAAAATTCAAGGCGGCGAAGCTAAAAATTATCCGCTTGATTTAGCTCATTCAAACTTTATTCCGGGATTTGCCGAACAGCTAGTAGGTAAAAATTTGAATGATGAATTTGAAATCAATGTTACTTTCCCATCTGAATATCATGATGAAAAATTGAAAGGACAACCGGCAACATTCAAAATCAAAATTAATGAAATTAAAGAGAAAAAATTGCCAGAATTAAATGATGAATTTGCACAAAAAGTAGGCCCTTTCAAAACAGTTGATGAATTAAAAGCAGATATTCAAAAATATCTTGATTCTCAAAGAGAAAGAACAAATAAAACAAATTCTGAAAATGAAGTATTTAAAGCTGTAATTGATGCCGCTAAAGTTGAAATTCCTCAATCTATGATTGATAGAGAATCAAATGCTTTACGTCAAGAATACGTTCAAAGACTTGCAGCTCAAGGTATTAATTGGGAAAGTCTTGTGAAAGCTCAAGGTGAAGATGAGTTATTGAAAAACTTGTCTGAAGATGCGTTGACAAGAATTAAAAATTCTCTTGTAATTGATAAAATTGCAAAAGAAGAAAAAATTAAACTTGAACAAAAAGATTTAGAAGAAAAATTTGCTCAATTAGGTGCGGCTTATGGTTTGAAACCTCAAGATTTAGTTAAACAATTAGGCCAAAATCCTGAAATTATAGCTTCTATTTCTCAACAAGCTATGAACGATAAAGTTCGTGACTTCTTAATGCAAAATAATACTGTTGAAGTTAAATAATAATAAAATCTAATATATGTGCCGTATTTACAACGGCACATATTTGATTAAAAATAATAAATATGTATATATTGTAAATAGAGAAGATTAAAACAGAAACTGCGTTTAAAATTGGTGCGGTGATATTCATAAAGTCCGACAGAAATCGGCAGAAAGGGTAAAAAATGAGCTTTGTACCGGTAGTAGTAGAACAATCAAGCAGAGGCGAACGTTCTTTTGATATTTTCTCAAGATTATTAAGAGAAAGAATTATATTTTTGGGTACACCTATTGATGATATGGTTGCAAATCTTGTTGTTGCACAATTATTGTTATTAGATAGTGAAAATCCAGAAAAAGATATTATGTTGTATATTAACAGTCCTGGTGGTTCTGTAACGGCAGGTTTTGCAATTTATGATACTATGCAGCATATTAGAGCAGATGTTTCTACTATTTGTTTAGGTCAAGCAGCATCTATGGGTGCATTCTTGTTATCATCTGGTACTAAAGGTAAGAGACTTGCTTTACCTCATTCAAGAGTATTGATTCACCAGCCTCTAGGCGGAGCTCAAGGTCAGGCTACTGATATTGAGATTCAGGCTGCTGAAATTATTAGAATTAAAAAATCATTAAATGAAATTTTAGCATCTAATACTGGTCAGTCAATCAAAAAAATCGAAAAAGATACAGATCGTGACTATATCATGACACCTCAAGAAGCATTAGAATACGGTATGATTGATAAAGTTGTATCAAGAGATGTATTGAAATAGTTAAGAAAAAATGTAAGAGTTAAATCCTAAGAAATAGATTTACCTTGACAAGTAAAGTTCGGCTATAATAGTTGAAAAGGATATAAAAATGGCAAAACATGATGAAAACAGATTAAAATGTTCATTTTGCGGTAAATCGCAGGATCAGGTAAAAAAACTTATTGCCGGTCCTGATGTATATATTTGCGATGAATGTGTTGATTTATGTAATCAAATTCTTGATGAAGAATTTTTAGAAAATAAAGAAAAAGAAGGTTTGAATTCTGAAGCGGAAGCAGATGAAAAACAGATACCAAAACCGCATGAAATTAAAGCCTATCTTGATGAGTATATTGTAGGTCAGGATGATGCTAAAAAAGTGTTATCAGTTGCAGTATATAACCATTACAAAAGATTAAAACACAATAAATCTGCGGATTTAACAAATACAGTAGAAATCCAAAAATCAAATATATTACTTGTTGGCCCGACTGGTTCAGGTAAAACATTACTTGCACAAACTCTTGCAAAAATGCTTGATGTACCGTTTGCTGTTGCAGATGCTACAACATTAACTGAGGCTGGATATGTCGGCGATGATGTTGAAAATATTTTGTTAAGATTATATCAAAATGCGGGATTTGATTCTAAAAAAGCAGAACGCGGTATAATTTATATTGATGAAATTGATAAAATTTCAAGAAAATCTGAAAATACGTCAATTACACGTGATGTTTCAGGTGAAGGTGTACAACAGGCTTTATTAAAACTTATTGAAGGTACTGTTGCTCATGTACCTCCTCAAGGTGGTCGCAAGCATCCTCATCAAGAAATGATAGACATCGATACAAGCAATATTTTATTTATTGTTGGAGGCGCATTTGTTGGTTTAGATAAAATTGTTGAACGCAGAGCGGATGAAGGTACTTCTGTCGGTTTTGGCGCAAAAGCACCTTTGACTCAAATCGAAAAAGAAGCTGCTGCAGCTAAAATGCTTAAAAAATTGCAGCCGGAAGACTTATTAAAATTTGGTTTGATTCCTGAATTTATTGGTCGTGTTCCTGTTTATGCGGTATTAGACCAATTGAATGAAAAAACGCTTAAAATGATTCTGACTGAACCTAAAAATGCTGTAGTTAAACAGTATAAATGTTTGTTAGAAATGGATGGTGTTGATTTGGAATTTGAACCGGAGGCTATTGATTTAATTGCTCAGGAAGCTATTAAGCGGAAAACCGGTGCAAGAGCTTTACGTTCTATTGTAGAAGAAATTATGTTGGATATAATGTATGATGTTCCTACAAAGAATGATATTGCAAAATTTGTTGTAACAGCAGATATGGTTAAAAATCGGAAAAATGCAGAAGTTGTAAAACTTCCAACCTCAAAAAATAAGGAAATTACAGCATAAAAAATCCTCCTTTTAGGAGGATTTTTTAATTTTCTAATTCTTTTCTTATTTCATCAACTGTGATATGGATTTTTGGAGAATTTTCATCTTTTTGCAAAATTACATCTTTTATCCCAGCTTGAACGATAAATCTTTTACATAAAATACATATGAAATTATGTCCCCATATATACATTGTTGCATCTTTACATCTATCTTGACCGGCTTGAATAATTGCATTTTGTTCAGCATGAATAGAACGGCATGTTTCGTAACGCGTACCGGATTCTATACCGTTTTTTATCCTGTAACATTCTCCTCTTTCATAACAGGATTCAACTTTTGAAGGAGTTCCATTATAACCGGTAGCTTTTATTTTTTTATCTTCCCCAACTATTACGGCTCCAACCTGTGCACGAAGACAATTAGAACGGCTAGCACAAGTTTTTGCTAAATCTAAAAAGTAATCTTCCCATGATTTCATTTCCTGACCTCCGCCATTATTCTATAATAAAACAATTTCTCTTGCAAATCTATTTTTATATATTATTATTATATGTATGGTGAGCTTATTTAAGAGAAAGACGCTTAAGACTATTGATAAAGTTTCTCTTGATAAAGAAATTTTAAGATATCGATTAAGCGGAGTCACAGGTGATGATGAGATAATAGTTTCTTTAACATCTTTTCCTGAAAGGATGTATGAGATTCATTATACTCTTTATTCCCTTTTAACTCAGACGGTTAAGCCTTCTAAAGTTATTTTATGGTTGGGTGAAGAACAGTTTCCAAATAAGGAAAAAGATATTCCTAAAAAAGTTTTGGATTTGCAAAAGAATGGTCTTACTATTGGCTGGTATAGAAATTTATATTCTTATACAAAGCTTATTCCTGCTTTGGAAAAATATCCTGATAGTATAATTGTAACTGCAGATGATGATATTTATTATGAGCCAAACTGGCTTGAACTTTTAATAAAAGAACATGAAAACAATCCTGATGACATTGTTTGTCATAGAGCGCATAAAATAAAACTTACAAATGACAACATAGCTCCTTATAAAAAATGGAGTAAAAAAATAGGTGGAAGAAAACCTTCATATTTGAATTTTTTAACTGGTGTCGGCGGTGTTTTGTATCCACCTCATGTTTTATATAAAGATGTTTTAAATAAAAATCTTTTTGAAAAACTTGCACCAAAAGCAGATGATGTGTGGTTTTGGTCAATGGCTGTTCTTAACCTAACAAAAGTAAAAGTTGTAAAAGATAGAATTAAAGAATTAACATATGTAAATCCGGAAAGAGAACGCGGTTTGACTAATGAAAAGACATTGTTTTCGACTAACAGACAGGGCGGAAATGATCTTCAATTGGAAAAAGTTTTGAAACATTATCCTCAAATTTTAGAAATTATAACTGAGAAATAATTATTTTATGGGATTAATTACAATTTTACAAAAATATAGCAAAGTTATGTCATTCTGAGGGTTTTAACCCGAAGAATCTCTTTTTAAAAGATTCTTCGCTATCGCTCAGAATGACCCTAGAAATATTTAATGTAACTATTTTACCCATTTGAAACTTTTTACATAATCGTTACCATTGATATCGCCATTAATATCTACGGCAAATATTCTATAGATATCAGTTACGTCTTTAATATTTGGTATTTTTGCGATGTCTTCCTGCATTAAAAGTTTCTCTGTTGAGTCATTTATACCAGGAATTGTATTAAAAAGAGTGTTAAGTGATGCATTTTTAATTTTGCCGAAAATAGTTGTAATGTTTTTTGATAAACTTCCAAGAATTTCCATATCGGCTATAGAGGTTACAATGTTGTATGAACCTGTCATATACATATTTAAATCCTGCCCGCTTGAAAAGATTTCAATTTTATCGGCAGTTCCGTCTACAAGGTGTATAACTCCTGAAATACTGTCAAAATTGCCGGTTTTTAAAGGTGTTATTAAATCTATAATACTATTTATTGAAAGTCCGGTTATTCCGCCTTTGAAAATATTTCCGGCTTTAAGAAGGTATTCTAAAGAACCTAATTTTGGCATTCTGCCGTCAGCAATTTTAAAATTACCATTTCCAGATAAAGTTTTAAAACAATCTTCTTGTGTTTTACCATTACAAGCCAGACTAAAATCACCATTAACCAGTCCGTAGACCTGACCTTTTAAATCAAATAAAGCTTCTGACATTATCAATGCATTTGCATTTGTAAGATGAATATCAAGGTTAATATTATTAGTTAGCAAATTTTGTTTAAGATTTCCTGAAACTTCACCCTGAGCAATGTTAAATTTGAAATTATCAACATTTAATTGCATTTTGTTATCAAGTTTTAAATCCGCCCGAAAATTATCTGCATTAATATTTCGAACTTTAATTTTATCGGCTATAACTTTTGCATTATTTATTATAATTTGAGAAGTATCAAAATTTTGAGTATTATTGCCTGCAAATGGTGTTCTTGCAGCATCAGCTTCTAAATCTCTTAGAGTTTCTGTAATTTTGTTAATATTTAAATCTGCAAGTTTTAAATTTAAGTTTTCAATTATATATGGGGGAATAAGCTTGTTTTTCATAATCGCATTTATTTGAATAGGATTGGTAAGTACTGTACCCTTACTAATTATATAAATTTTATCCGGTTTGAAATCTAAATTAATATCTCTAATGGTTGAATCGACAAAAGGTATATCAATACTGGTTATATTAAGTTTGCCAAAAACAATAGGTATTTGTGATGTTCCGTTAAGTATTAAATCAGATGTAAATACGCCTTGTTTCATTAAAGGCTTTCTAAAAATTATATTAAAAATTTTGGCATCAGTAGGAGTTTGAGTTTTAATTTTAAAGTTATTAAATTTTACTATATTATTGTCTAGAAGTTGTAATGTTCCGCCTGCTGTAAGTTGTGTATTTGTAAAAGGTTTGTTATTTTGAGACAAAATTATTTTATCATATTGTAGATTATTAATTTTAATTTTATTTGGAGAATAAATCGAATCAAGAGTTATTTTAACCGGATTTTCAACATCACCTATGGCCGCCCCCATATAATAAAGATTAGAATCCGCAGCGATATTTAATGTCGATTTTGCGTTAATACTGTTTAGAGGCCCTGAAAGTTTTGAGGTGAGATTTATATCTCCTTTTAGTTTTATAGGATATATTGATTTTTCATTAAAAAATTGATCAAAAAAATCTTGTGTCGGTTTAGCGTTAATATATAAATTCAGGTTTGGATTTTTATGAATATTTGTAATTTTTCCATCGGCAAATAAAAGCATTTTCCCGAATCCTGCATTAATTTGCGGTAACTTAAATGTAGAATTCTTTATTTCATAACTGCTTGAATTTATAGTGATAGCGCTTTTTGCTCCTTTATTAGAATAAATTTTACCTTTTAGCCATAATTTATCAAGTTCAATATTGTCAAATTTCCCATTATATTTAGCTGTAAAGCTTGTATTAATTGTTGATAAATCTGATGCATACGGAACTTTTATTGATAAAGCTTTTATTGCATCACCAATATTAAAACTATTTGAAACAATGTTTGCATCGCAATTGTTATCTTTTATTTTTCCATTAATTTTAATTTTTGAATTATTTATAGCCGACAATAAATTAAAGTCAGCGTTAAGGTTATCAAAGTTAATAATTCCTGAAGTTTTAACAACAGGTGCATTTTGTAATTTAATAAAGTTGGAAAACAGTTCAATAGAGCCTTTTGCAAAAATATTTTTATTAAATACAACATCATTTATATCTTTTACCTGCCCGTATAAATTTAATTTAAAATTTCCGTTACCAGATATTTTTTCAATAGGTTGAAGAAGTTTTTGGATATCAGAAAGCATTGGAGAAGTTTTTACAGTATATAACAGTTTTTCAATATTTTGGTCATTAGCTGATACATCAAAATTTAAATCACCTAGAAGTGAACAAGTGCCTTTAATAGTAACTGGTTTACCGTTTAATAATGCATATTTTGTTTGAAATAGTGTGTTTTGATCATTAAATTCAAGTGTGCCGGTACCGTTATTAATTGCCATATTATGAATGTCTAAAAATGATGCGGTAGTTTCTTTAAAATGGAATTGTCCCCATCCATGAGGGTTTTTGCGGGTTCCGGAAACATGTAGATTAATCCCGCCTTTGCCTTTAATATCCATTATTGGAACCGGACCTAGATCAAAATGCAAAATATCGTGAAGCGGATTTAATACAGTTTGTGCGGTTTTTAAATCAACACTATCAGTGCTTGTTATATATAAATCAGCACTTCTTTCTTTATCTAAATTAATCGGTCCTTTAACCCATACTGTCTGAGTTTTTGAAGTCGGAACTTTAACATCTAAATCAAATTTATCTCCTTTAAAAAAGAGGTTTATGTCAGCTTTTTTGGCATTAGGAATCTCTTTTACCATATATGCATTTGAGACTATAACATTTCCATAAACATTAGGGTAATCAGCTTTTCCTTTTACTTCAAGGTTTGCAGAGGCATCACCCCAAAAACCCGTTTTTTTCAAAAGTAATAAATCCATATCAGGAGATAAATTTTCAATATCAGGAATTAGCGGTAAAATATCTTCGGCCTTGGTATTATTAACCCCTATTTTCATATCCAGATGTGGAATTTTTGCATTAAGGTGTGTAATTTTACCATTTGCAAGTATGTTTATATTTTTACCGGACAATTTTAAATTTTTAATTTCAATACCATTTTTAATTGTTTTAATATCTGAGTCTAAATTAACTTTGTTGTTTATTGAAACCGCAAATTTGCCAAGTTCAGCATCGTTACAATGAAGTTTAAACGGTAGTTGTTCTTTAGGCGGTTCTAAATAGTATTGTCCAATTTTGAGTTTGTTTTCTTTATCTATAAATAATTCAGCCTTACCACCGTTTGCTGAAAGGTGATGAATATCAATTTTTTTGAATACAACCGGTAATAAACGGATATTAATTTTCGGATTATTAATTTTGAAAGCCTCAGAACCATCATCATTTAATAGCGATATCTTCTGAGCGGAAAGCCATATAGATGGGATTAAACCGGTTTTAAAAACGGGTTTTTCAAATTTAAGTTTATAACCTTCATAGTTTAAACTTTCAGGTAATTTTACTAATGCCGGTACAGCCCAATAATATGCACCATATAAAATTACAAATATTATTAATAAAAATTTAAAAATCCTGCCCACTATAAAATTATACTCCAAAAATAACAAAAAGGGAATTCATATGAATTCCCTTTTTGTTCGTGATATATAGAAAAGTCTCTATTTGCCATACAATACAGCTCTTGCAGCTGAAGTTGATGGAAGTATTGTTTGATCGTAGAATACTACAGGATAAATATCTGTAGGACTTTTTACTTCGCAATTATCTTTGTATGTGTTGTAATTAGTTTCGCCATCGCATCTTACAACTTTGTTAGGACCTTTTTGACCGTTTACATCAATGATACCTTCACATTTCTTAGCTTCTGTACAACCACCTGCTGTACCGCCTTCTACTGCTGCAGTTTGAGGTTTGTAACTGAACACAGAACCATCATTAAAATAGAATGTGTAGTTAGTTGTAGTACCAGCTGCCGCACCTAAAGCTGTAACTGTTTCTGTGTCAGTAACAGTGTAACCGATACCATCAGCACCTTGGTTGCTTTTTACAACATTCATTCTGTCATTAAGAATTTTTGCTACAGTATAGTTAGTTGAAGAGTTTCCTGGAACTGTATCAGCGAAATTGTAATCATCAAGAGCAACGTTTAATGTTACTGCTTGAGAAATAGCTGATAAAGCTTTTTTGTAAGCTGCTTTGTATTGAGCACCATTAGTTTGGTTAATCAATGTTGGCATAGTCATCGCTGCAACAACACCGATAATACCTAGAGTAATCAACACTTCTGCAAGTGTAAAGCCGAATCTTTTTGTCATAATCTTTTCACCTTTCTTGTTAGTAAAACTATCATCTCTCAAAGTAAATTTTTTAAATATTTATTATCTCTATTTTAAAAAATCATCCTCGAATCTCTTGTATATTTCTATTTTATGATATGTCTTCAAATTTGTCAAGTGTTTTACAAAAATTATTAATTATTTTTAACTAATTCTTAAGAACTAGATTTGATATAAAGTTAATATTGAAAAAATATATACCTCATGATAATATAATTTCGTTATTTAAGAAGAGGAGTAAATATGAATTGTATCTTAAAATCCAATGTATTAGATGAAAAAACTAAAAAAACTATTAAAAAAGCTTTAAAAGTTTTGGGTAAGAAAAATATTGCTTTTATTATGCATAATGGCAGCTTTCCATCTGCTGAAAATCAAAATACCGGTTTTGGAAGTATTAATTCTGACGGCGGTCATGAGTTTATTGAATATGTATCAGGTTTGTTTGATGCAATACAACTTGGACCGGCAGGAAAAACAAAATCATGTGATTCTTCTCCATATACGGGAACAATTTTTTCAGGCAACCCTTTGTTCATAAATTTAAAAGAATTGACTACTAAAGAATGGAATAACATACTTTCAGAAGATACTTATTATGAAATTGTAAGTAACAATCCTAATAAAGATGTTAACAAAACTTCATATTCGTATGCTTATAAAAAATATGATCAAGCATTGCAGGAAGCTTGGAATAATTTTAAATCTAATCCTGTAAAAAAATTGGAAAAAGAATATGAACATTTTAAAAAAGATAACGATTTCTGGTTAGATAAAGATAGTCTTTATGAAGCACTTTCAATTGAGCATGGCAATGACTATTGGCCATTGTGGTCTTCTGAAACCGATAAAAATCTTTTTAATCCACAGTCAAATGAAGAAAAAATTCAATTTGCAGACAGAATTAAAGAGATTGAAAATAAATACGCAGATGAAATTGAAAAATATAAATTTATTCAATTTATTATAAATAAGCAAAATGAAGAAACTAGAGAGTTTGCTAAAAAACACGACATTAAAATGATAGCAGACAGACAAGTTGCCTTCTCTGATCGTGACACTTGGGCTTACCAATCATTATTCTTGAAAGGATGGTGTTTGGGCTGTCCTCCTGATTATTTTTCTAAAGATGGGCAAGCATGGGGATTTCCGGTTATGGATCCCGAGAGAATGTATAATGCTGACGGGTCTTTGGATGAAGGCGGTCAATTACTTAAAAATCTTTATAAAAAAATGTTTAAAGAAAATCCCGGCGGAGTTAGAATTGACCACATTGTAGGTTTAATTGATCCTTGGGTTTATAAATCAGGTAAAAAACCAAAAATTGAACAAGGTGCAGGCAGATTATACTCATCTCCGGAGCATCCTGAACTTTCAAAATATGCTATTGCAAAATTGGAAGATTTGAATGAAGAAGTTACTGCTGATAAAGAAAAACGTGTAAAAACTCTATCTAAACAGCAGATAAAAGATTACGGCAGATTAATAGAAAAAATAGTTATTGCAGCCGCAAAAGAAGAAGGCTTAGATAAAAATGCGATTGTGTGCGAGGATTTAGGAACTCTGACAAATCCTGTTGCCGCAGTAATGAAAGAATATAAACTTCAAGGGATGAAACTTACTCAGTTTGTAGAAGCTGATAAGCCTGAAGATCCATACAGATGCTGCAATATTGACGAAAGTTGCTGGGCGATGGTTGGAACTCACGATAATGAACCGATTAAGATGTGGGCAGATCAAAATATTCATAGTCATGTTGGATATCTTCATGCAAAAAATCTTGTTGATGATTTGTATGCAGAAGCAGAAAACAAAGATGATATTATTGTAAGACTTACAGATGATGCTGAATTTTTGGCTCAAACTAAGCTTGTTGAATTGTTTGCATCAAAGGCTGAAAATATTCAGATATTCTTTACAGATTATTTTAATGTGTATGATGTTTACAATAGACCGGGAACTTCAGGTGATGCTAATTGGAGTTTAAGACTTCCTGATAATTATAGGGAACTTACTCCTATAAATCTTGCAAATATTTTAAAATTAGCTATACTTGCAAGAGGGCATGAGTTTGCCGATAAAAATAAAAAGGTAATTGAAAACTTAGAAAGTATAATGTCCTCCCTTTAGGGGAGGACCGAAATCGCGCAAGCCGGCAGAGGTTGAAAGTGTATCTGTTCCGGCGCAGCAAGAGATTTCGAGGTGGGTGTTTATGAAAAAACTTTTAGCGGCGTTATTGGTTACGATTAGTATGGGTTTGGCAGTTTTTGCAGAACCCGTTCAAGGCTTATCAAATGAGGCAAAGCTTGAATATAATCGAGGTGTCGATTTGTATAAATTAGGTCAGTATGATCGTTCGATGGCCGCGTTTAGGCGTGCAATTGAGTTGGATGCTAATTATATTGATGCGTATTATAATTTAGGTTCTATACTTGAGTATTTGCATCAGGATGATGCTGCTCTTGCGGTTTTTAAACAAATTATAGTAAGAAATCCTAACGATTATGAATCGCTTTATAAAGCAGCTTTACTAAGTAATAAGCTTGGTCAGATTGATAAGGCAAAATCTTATCTTTCATTAATCCCTCCTTCAAGTTCAATTTATTCTCAAGCTCAAACACTTGCAGCTTCTATGAATACAGATATGCAAACGATTAAAGCAAATGAGCAGATGAGTGCTGAGCAGACTTCATTGACCAAATTTGAACAAACAAACGGGATGTACAATAATATTCCAAGTCCGACCGGAATTACGGCTGATACTTTCGGAAATCTTTATGTAGCATCATTTTCTGATAATTTAATTTATAAAGTTACACCGGATGGAAGGCAAATTGTTTTTGTAAAAGATTCAAAGATTAACGGTCCTATTGCATTGGTTAGTGATTTGACAGGTAATATATATGTGTCAAACTACAATAATAATAATGTTTTAAAAATCACACCTGCCGGTAATATTACTGTTCAAATTGCAAATATCGACAAACCTTACGGTATGAGTATTACTTCCGGCATGTTGTTTGTTTCATCTCAAGGAACAAATTCTGTGTTGAGGTATAAACTTTAATTATTCTTTTACCCCGCCTTGCAGAATATCTGATATAAAGTATTTTTTGCCGAGCAGAAATACCCCTATTACCGGAATTGTGCAGATGACAGAACAGGCTAAAAGTTCACCCCAAAGAGTTATTTCTCTGAAACTTCCTTTAAATATCGCAAGTCCGACAGGAAGGGTGCGCATGCTCTCTGTATTAGTAACAATCAATGGCCACATAAAACTGTTCCAGCTTGTTACAAAAGTGAAAATCGCAAGTGTTGCAACTGTTGGTAATGCAAGAGGCAATGCGATTTTAAAAAATGTTTGAAATAGATTACAGCCGTCAATTTTTGCTGATTCTTCCAAATCTTTTGGTAAACCCATAAAATATTGTCTCATTAAAAACACTCCAAATCCGCCGAATAGTGCCGGTAAAATTAGTGCCTGATAAGTGTTTATAAGATGTAATTCTCTCATTAGAAAAAATAGCGGAATAATGTTAACTTGGGGCGGAATTAACATTGTGATTAGAATTAACAAAAAAATTGCATTTTTATATTTGAAATTTAGTCTTGCAAATGCATATCCGGCAAGTGCGGCAAAAATAACCTGTCCGATTGTTGTTATAATCGCCACAAACAGGCTGTTAAAAAAGTACAAGCTTATTGGAATGTCATTAAAAACATTTTTATAATTTTCAAAAGTTAAATTTGAATGGAAAATTTTACCTGCATTAGAAAAAATTTCATTATCAGGTACAAAAGAAAGATTTAACATTGCAAAAAATGGATATAACATACTTATTGCAATTAATATTAAAGTTAGATAACCGCAAAATATTCTGAACTTATTCATTACCTACCTGATTTCGTCCGTTATTTTTTGCATTATAAAGTCTTTTGTCTGCTGATTCAATAATTGCGGTTACGTTATCTCCGTCAAATGGGAAAGTTGAAACCCCTAAACTTATTGTGACATTGGTTTCTTTGTTGTTTGAGAGTTTGAAATTCTTTTCGGCAACTCTTGTACAAATTTTTTGAGCTGTTGAATAGGCAACATTTGAATCAGTATTAGGAAGTATAATACTCATTTCTTCTCCGCCATATCTGCAAACTATATCTGTAGCACGAACGTTTTGTTTTAATGTTTGTGCTACTTGCCTTAAAACAGCATCGCCGGATTGATGTCCAAAGTTGTCATTAAATTTTTTAAAGAAATCAATATCAATTATTATTAATGAAAACGCTTCATTATATCGTTTACAGTGCTCAATCTGCATTCTGATTTGTTCTTGAAAATACCTGTGGTTAAATAATCCGGTTAATCCGTCAGTAGTTGCAAGCTTATATTGCTGTTCGAAATCACGTGATTTTACTAAATATTTAATAATATAAGCACATGTAAATGCAAAAATTGAAAATATCAGCGGATAAATTATTTCCAGCCATAAATTTTCATATTTCATTGCATAATATGCAATTAAAAGATAAATAAAATAACTTGATAGGGATGTCATAGATGCTGTAAATGCTGAATCTACACGTGTTACAACAGATGCAATTAATAAAGCAAGCAGGATGCTTAATGCAATTGTGTAACTTTTATTGACTTTATGTATAAAATTATTGTCAATTAAATTATTTACATATGTTGTTTGAACTTCTACTCCCGGATAAATTTTTCCTGTTGGTACTGTTTTTATGTCAAACAAACTTGATGCAGTTGTTCCAAAATAAATTATTTTATTTGAAAAATCATAATTTAGATCAGTTGATTGACCATTAATTTTTTTTATTAATTTGTACATAGGAATGTATGTATAAGTTCCTGCCGGCCCGTACCAGTTAAGAATAGCACTGCCGTCATTATCAAGAAAAATACTTTTATCACCAATTTTAAAATGAGAAGTTTTATCTATCGTAAATGAGTTTGAAGTTTCACCCAGATAATTTAACCCGACACGAAGTGCAAGCTGTGGATAAAATTTATCATTGTATTTCACAACAAGCGGCATTTTTCTTAAAACACCGTCATCTGAGCGAGAAACATTGATTATACCTATATTAGATGTCGCCTCTAAAATTCCTTGTAAAATCGTTCTGCAATTGGAAAAAGTTAAATCTTTAAAGTCTATTTTTGAATTATTTTCTATGTTTAAGGTTAGTTTTTCAGGAAGATATGGCGGAGTTCTCAAATCAGAAGACTGATTATCAAAATTCATTGATGTAAAAATATTGTTATACCTTTTGAAAGTATCAATAAGTGCTTCATCTGCCTGATTTTTACTTTTTATTGATTTAACAAACATCAAATCAAAAGCTATAGCTCTTGGATTTTGTTTTTCGAGATAGTTTATAATTTTTGCATATGTATCACGCGGGAGAGGCCATTCTCCATAATTATCAAGTATATATTCATAAGATGCATCATCAATAGCAACAATTACGATATCATCGCTTGCTTTTTTGGCCCCTTCGTTTATCAAAATACCTTGACGTAAATCAAAAGTTCTGTTTTCAATTGACTCAATAAATGAGTTCAAATTTGCGTTTTTAAAAATTAAAAAAGCAAATATGATAAAAACTATAAATCCAAATATATAAGAAATCTTTTTAAACATAACCCATCCTTCTTTATTAGTATAATTTAATAAAGATGATTTGGCAACTGTTTACTGTTTCAAAGATGAAATTACTTCGTTATTGATACTAAAATTTTTTAGAATAAACTGTTTTTCCAATATAAAATTATTAAGTTTTAATATTTCAGTAGAGTAAGATAATTCATCAGGGTTTTGTAAATATCTAAGTAAACATTTTTCGTGCAGATTCATAAATTTTTTACCTTTAATAACGGATAACTTTTTTATTATGCCAAAATTAAAAAATTTTAACATCAAACAAATGCATGATACTTGCACTTTTTTATTTATGTAGTATCATATGATTAGTCGAAATTAAATCAAGTTTGGAATCTTGAAAGAAAGAGGTAGAAAATGAAAGACGGAATACATCCAGATTATAAGAAAATGACTATCAAATGCGTTTGTGGTAACGAAATTGAAACTGGTTCAATCTTAGATAATATTACAGTTGAAATTTGTAACAATTGCCACCCATTCTACACAGGACAACAAAAAATTCTTGACTCAGAAGGTCGTGTAGAAAGATTTAACAAACGTTATGGTAAAAAAGCATAGTAAAAAAGGCTCATTTGAGCCTTTTTTATTGTAATATTAAATTTTTGCATTAATTTTAAATATATGTAATAATAATTTATTATGAAAAAGACTGTTATTGCGTATTTACATACTCACTGGGATAGAGAATGGTATAGGGAATTTGAAGTTTTTAGACTTAGGCTTTTAAGAGTATTTGATAATGTTTTAAACCTTTTGGAAACTGGTAAAATCCCATCTTTTTATTTTGACGGTCAAGTGTCTGCACTTATGGATTATCTTGAAATTCGTCCTGAGAAAGAAAATCTGGTTCGTAAATTTATAAATGAAAAAAAACTTTTTATTGGACCATTTTATACTCTTGTTGATGAATTTTTGACTGATAAAACGGCTTTTGAAAAAAATCTTGAAATTGGAATGAAAATTGCTCGAGATTTTGGGTGTAATGATTTTATAGGCTATCTTGCTGATACTTTCGGACATTCAAAAAATATTCCTTTGCTGTTAAAAAAACATGGGATTGATAAATGTATAGTATGGCGCGGATGCGGTGATTTTCCTTCTGAATTTATTTTTAACGGTATAAATACAGTAAATCTTATCCGCGGCTATTTTATGGATATTTTTTCTGCGCCATTAACAATTGAGCAAAAAGCAGAATGGTTAAAAGATAATTTAGATAAAATTGCCGAAAAATCCGGAGATTATCTGCTTTTACCAATTGGAGCAGACCATCTGGGAGTTGAACCTGATATTGCTGAACAAATTAAAGGCGTTAATGAGATTCTGAAACAAGTTCAGAATGACCAAAATATTTATGAAATTAAGCTTTCCAACCCATTTGAATATTTTGAACTTGTAAAAGATAACTTTAAACAATTTGAATGGAACGATGAACTTCGCGATAACAGCAAAACTTTTATTCTGCAAGGTTCATATTCAGCAAGAACAAAACTTAAACAATATAATGTACAATGTACATATTTGCTTGAACAATCAGATAAATTGCAACGAAAATACGGTTCAAAATACAATGCTATAG
>CATLEG010000040.1 GCA_949915775.1 uncultured Candidatus Melainabacteria bacterium
ATAACCAGGCATACCATAATGTAAGTTTCCTACAATTGATTGCTCATAAGGTCTTACCCTGGGTTCATCCTCTTTTTTGTCAAATATAAACCAAAATACATCTTTGCCAATATATGCAAAACTATTTCTTTTAGGAAGATTTGTATAAACAAAAATACGAGTTACAGTATCAACATTCCATTCTTCTCGTTTAAAACGCCATGCTAAATTACTGCCTTGCTTTCTGACAACAACTCCGTCACCCATAGGATTAGCAATATTATTTGAAAGATTATATCCTAGTCCATACATTCCAACTACACCATCACAAACTCGATAACCACTTGAATTACATTGTGTTGAACGTGCTCCTGACAAATATGGTACAATATATTTGTCTACCCATAGTTTTAAATTATCTTTTTCATAATAATCCCAATTTTTAGGCGACCCATGTTCATTTGAAGCTAAATCAATAATTGTGTTTAACTCATTATATGCTTGTTTTAGTCTAATTACAGTAACTTTCTTTTGATAATAAGTTGTAATTTGAGGTAAAACGAGTGCTGCCACAACACCGATTATGCCGAGGGTGATTAAAACCTCCGCCAAAGTAAACCCAAAGTTTAATTTAACCTTCCGACAGGGTAAAAAAACCTCCGCCAGAGTAAACCCAAAGTTTAATTTAACCTTCCGGCAGGGTAAAAAAACCTCCGCCAGAGTAAACCCATATTTTACCCTCTCTCTTTGTGAGAGGGTTGAATTTGTTAGTGAGCTAAATGCGAACTTACAAATTCGGGAGAGGGTAGGGGGAAGGGTTTTATCAGTCTCTAAGACGATAGGTCGATAAGTTCTTATCGTGTGCTACGCACGTAGCCCTGTTGATAGATATTGGTAAAGACTTTAAAGATACTGGTATATGTTTTACGCACGTAGTGCCCCCCTCCCGACGGGATTTTTTACCAACAATTCAAACTTTTTCAACTCTTTAATTTCAAATATAAATCTCTTCATATACCCAGTTTAGCATATTTTAAGATGAATTTCAATACTAGACATTTCCTGTTGAGCTGTTTCTATCATCTTCTAGCTGTCTGATATCAATACCTTCAGTGTCCTCTGTATAAGAATTCATAACCGGTAAATCAATTTCAACATTTACATCAGCATCAACCATTTCTATATCACCTTTAAGAAATTCTTTTGTTTTTCCATCTTCAAGTTTTACAGAAACTTTACCGCACATAAAATGCAAATTACAAACTTTTCCAAGTCCATCCGGAGTTAATACTGCCGAACCAATTGGAGGCATTCCTTTTGCTGCGTCAAGATAATTTGAATATTCATAATTTAAACAACACAATAGTCTGCCGCAAGTACCTGAGATTTTTCCGGGCGCAATCGGCATTCCTTGATCTTTTGCAAGTTTTACGTTTATTGAACCAAATTTACGCAAATATGTACAACAGCAGAAAGGTTTTCCGCAGACTCCACAGCCTTGCATAATTGAAGTTTCATCTCTAACCCCAATATGTCTCAAATCAATTCTCACTCTTGTAAAAACTTGAGTTAAATCCTTCAATAACGCTCTAAAATCTACTCTTTCAGGCGCTGTATAATAAAAAGTTATTTTGCGTTTATCAAACGTAATTCGGCATTGAACAAGATTCATATTTAATTTATGCTGTTTAACAAGAGCTTGACATTTGAAAAAAGACTCAACTTCTTCTTTTTTTATATCATCAAAAGTCTGTAAATCACGCTGTGATAATACTCTTATAACAGGAAAAACTTCAGGTTTACTTTTACTATTTTGCCAGCATTCTGAAACTTTTGAATTAACAATAAATGCTTTTAAAGCCTCTTCACCTTTATCTGTTCTAACAAGAACAATTTGTCCATCTTCTATTTTCAAAGTTTCAGGAACATCCAGCGGGTGAAATGTATTTTTAAGATATTCTACAGCGTATTTATACATATCTTTCTTCTTCTTTCAATTTTCTGTTCATCAATTTATCAAGTAAAGCTTGCGGCGTAATATCTGTATAAACTGCTTCATATATTGCATTTGAAACAGGAACTTCAATATCAAGTTTTTTTGCAAGTTCACAAATTGCTTTTGAAGTTTTAACACCTTCAGCAACAGAACCTAACTCTGCCAAAATATCATCGATTTTTTTACCTTTTGCAAGCATAGAACCGACAGTATAATTCCTTGACATCGGGCTGGAACAAGTTGCAATCAAATCTCCCATGCCTGATAAACCGTACAAAGTAGAAGGATTTGCTCCAAGATTTATACTAACACGAACAATTTCTGCCATCCCGCGTGTTAAAAGAGTTCCGGTACAATTGTCACCTAATCCCATTGTATGAGCGAAACCGGATGCAATTGCTATTACATTTTTTAAAGAGCCGCCGAGTTCTACTCCAATAACATCAGTATTAGTATAAATTCTAAATTTTGATGGTACATTCATAGCTTTTTGAACGAATTCAGCCGTTTTAATATCCTCACAAGCTGCACACGCTGCTGTTGGAAGCCCTGCAAGAACTTCTTTTGCAAGTGTAGGTCCGGACAAAATAACCAGTTTTTGTTCCGGCAAAACATCTTTAATAACTTCTGACATTCTCATCAATGAAGGTAATTCTATACCTTTTGAAGCATTAACAAGAACCTGCTCTGATTTAATACCTGCTTCTTTTAATTTTTCACAAACATCGCGAGTACCTGATGTTGCAACCACAGAAAGAATAATATCTGCATTTAAAATTGCTGATTTTAAATCTGATGTAATCTCTATTTTATTATCTAATTGAACTTCAAGAGGTTTTGAACAATGTTTATTTTTAATTAAATCTTCTGATAAATCTTGTTCTCTTCCCCAAACTGTAATCTCATCAAAATTATTTGTTAAAAGCCATGCAAGAGTTAATCCCCAGCATCCCGCACCCAATACAGTTAATTTCATCTGCCTACCTCATTTAAATTTAATAATTTTCGTAAAACCCCGCCTTGTTTTTTTAATTCCATTCGAGCACTTTCAACATCAATATTTTTCGAAATTGATATAATAGCAGTTTTAATCTCCCAGTCACATTTCAATAATGTAGTAAGAGCCTGACTATGTGAGACTTCTGCAATTTGAGCAACAATTCTAATTGCTCTGTCTTTTAATTTTTCGTTTGTTGCTTTCAAATCAATCATAAAATTTTCATAAGTTTTACCAATTTTTATCATTGATCCGGTAGATAGCATATTCAAAATCATTTTTTGAGCAGTACCAGCTTTTAGACGGCTTGAACCTGCAATAACCTCAGGGCCGACTTCGGCACAAATAACAAGTCCTGCCTCTTCTGCTATTTTTCCTTTAGAATTACAAGTAATTGCAATAGTTCTGCAATTTACATCTTCTGCTCTTTTTAAAACTCCAAGCAAGTATTTTGGATTGCCGCTTGCAGAAATTACAACAGCAACATCTTCGGATTTTAAAACTTTTGCATCTTCATAACCTGCATCAAAATTATCTTCTGCACCTTCAACAGCCACTCTAAAAGCAGTATCACCGCCTGCGATAATACCTTGGACCATACTTGAATCAACACTGAATGTCGGAGGGCATTCGGAAGCATCAAGAATACCGAGCCTTCCTGAAGTACCAGCTCCAAAATAAAATAACCTGCCGCCTTTCAAAAACTGTTTTGCAATCATATCAATACCCTGTGCGATATTTTCTGTTTCTTCTTGAACAGCAAGTGCAACAAGCCTGTCTTCTTCATTCATTTTACGAACCATTTCAACTGTCGAAAGAATATCTATATCTTTCGTATTTTCGTTACGGTATTCTGTAATAACTTCTGACATTTTTTACCCTTTCCGATGCTTTTGAACTTTACTATCATTAATTACTTATTAAAATTCAGTTATTTTAAATAAATTAGCTATTTCAATCGCAGATTTTGCGGCATCTGAACCTTTATTTCCAGCTTTTGTACCGGCTCTTTCAATAGCCTGTTCAATATTGTCTGTTGTTAAAACTCCAAATATAACAGGTACTCCTGTTTGTAAAGATACTTGTGCAACACCTTTTGAAACTTCGGCGCATACATAATCATAATGAGATGTTGATCCTTTAATAACTGCACCAAGAGTTATAATTGCATTATATTTTCCTGACATTGCGAATTTTTGCGCTGCCAGAGGAATTTCAAAAGCTCCGGGAACTCTTACTATATCAATATTACCATCAGCTACACCATGACGTTTTAACTCATCTATAGCACCATCCAGTAATTTTGCACCGATAAAGTCATTAAATCTGGAAAGGATAACACAAAACTTTTCATCCCCTGCAACTAATTGACCTTCAAATATTTTCATATTTACTCTCCTTTGAGCATATTATACGATATATAAATAGTTTTTACAACCATACGTATATATATATTTACAAATATTATGCATGTCTTTGAGTCGGATGCATAATCATTTCAGCAAGTTTATCAACACCATCAAAATTTCTTGCCAGCATTATTGATGCTGCTGTTTCTCTATCATAATCTATAAGCCTGTGTTCAATTGAGAAACCGCCGTTTTCAAAATTTGCAATAACATAACAGGCTTTAGGTTCTGAAGTCATTGGACGTCCAACGCTTCCAACATTTACAATAGTTTGTTTTTTGTTTGTCTGGTAACCGCATGGGACATGTGTATGTCCGCAAAAAATTAAATCAGCATCCGTTCCTTCCACAATGTTTTCGACTTCTGCAATAGGCATATTAGGCAATATATCTTCATTATTGCGGCGCGGAGAACCATGAACAAGCAAAACTTTTACACCTTCAATATTAAGTTTTTTTTGTACAGGAAGATTTTTTAAATAATCTTTTTTATCATCTTCAATAATTAAAACATCATCCAGCAACGCATTTGCCATAACCGGAAAAACACTTCTCAATTTATCAACTGTTTCTCTTGAAAAATCTCCAATAAGTTTATCAGTATTTCCCTGAATAACAATCCAATTAGTTTGTCTGCGAATAAAATCAATAACCATTCTTGGCTGAGGACCTGCCATTGCTAAATCTCCCAAACAAAAAACTTTTTCACAAGCATGCTTTTTTATATCTTCCATTACAGCCTCTAAAGCTGGATAATTTGCATGAATATCAGAAACAATTGCAATTTTCATAAATTTCTCCTTTGTGTTATTATAATAATATGATAAACAGAAGAAAATCAAAAGAAATTTTTATAGGAAATGTAAAAATAGGCGGAAACGCACCAATTAGTGTACAATCTATGTGTAACACAGACACAAGGAATATTAATGCGACACTAAATCAAATTAATGAAATGGCTGACAAAGGCTGTGAACTTGTAAGGCTTGCGGTATTGAATACTGATGCAGCAGATGCAATTAAAGATATTGTAAAAAAATCACCTATACCAGTAATTGCGGATATCCATTTCGACTACAAACTGGCAATTCAATGTATAAATAATGGGATTAACGCATTAAGATTGAATCCTGGAAATATAGGTAAACGTGAAAACGTTGAAAAAGTTGTTTCACTTGCAAAACAACAACAAATTCCTATCAGAATTGGTGTTAATGCCGGCTCGTTGGAAAAAGAATTACTTGACAAAGATATACCGCTATCTGAAAAAATGGTTATAAGCGCTCTTGGTCATATCAAAATACTTGAAGATTTAGATTTCGACTTAATTAAAGTTTCATTAAAATCTTCGGATGTATTAACTACAATTGAAGCATATCGTTCAATTGCCGAAAAAATCCCTTACCCTTTACATCTAGGAGTAACAGAAGCCGGAACTATGCGCGGAGGGCTTATTAAATCTTCTGTAGGAATGGGAACACTTTTAGCCGAAGGAATTGGCGACACTATAAGAGTTTCTTTAACTGAAAATCCTGTCGAAGAAGTAAGTGCTGGTTTTGATATTTTAAAAAGTTTAAATTTACGTCAAAGAGGAGTAAATTTTGTCTCATGTCCTACTTGCGGCAGAACTCAAATTGATTTAATTTCTCTTGCAAAAAAAGTAGAAGAAAAATTTAAAAATCTTGATAAACCAATAACAATAGCTACTATGGGCTGCGCTGTAAACGGCCCCGGTGAAGCACGTCATGCTGATTTCGGTATCGCCGGCGGTATAGGCGAAGGTATTGTATTTAAAAAAGGCGAGATTATAGCTAAAGTTCCTGAAAACCAATTACTTGAAAAGTTAGAAGAAATTATAATAAAATCATCTATATAGTTTATGGCAGTTTTTATGTAAAGAATTTATAATATTTTTGTAACAGCCTAAAGATATATTATAATCATATAGAGGTGGAAATGAAAAAAAGATTTTTAATTACAAGTTTATTATTAATGTTAGCTATTCCGGCATTTGCTGAATTAACCGTTGAAGATACAATCAGCAGAGATTATCTAAAAAACCATGGTTATTCTAACGCATTTGTTAACACTACTCACAAACTTGTTGCAGAACATAATGGTGAAGCTTATACCGAACCGGTAGAAAATGAAATGTATAATCAGCCGTCTATAAAATTTATAAGACGTTTATTTATGTATCTTGACCCATCACTTGATGATTATAGCATTGATAACCATAATATAAACACAACTCCAAGATATGATGATTTGTAAAAAAATATTTGCACCTCTATTTGCGATTCTGTTTTCCATGAATATAGCACTTTCTGCTCAAACAGGCAGAATCGATTATAATTCAGTTTTATTTGATTATTCTCAGCTTGATTTTAATAAAATAAAAAAAGAAGCTGACAGTTTTTTTGCATTACATAAAAATAGTAAAGACACTGAAACCAAAGAGCAATATTTGAATACTGCTGCCGGAAAATACTATATATTAACTAAAATTGATAATACCCGTCTGGAACCATATGTTCAATTAGGCAGAATTTATGATGAAAAGAATAAAGCAAGACTTGCAAAAGAAAATTTTTGCAAAGCCATAAATTTAAAATCCACAGATGCAGATGCGAATTTTTATTTTGGCGAATTTTACTATAAAAGAAAAGATTATAAACAGGCTCTTTACTACTACGATAAAGCATACAATAACGGATATAATCTAAAATATATATTAAATTTAAGACTTGCTACAATTTATGAAAAATTAGGCGATTTAAGTAACGCAAAAAATTTTTATGATGTATCATATTCTATGAAGCCAAATTCAAAATTAAAAAAACGAATTCTTGATATAAAAAATACGGATTATTATAAATCCGGTTATTATGACTAGGGAGAGACAATGAAAAAATTAATAATTATACTCACAGCGATGCTCATGGCAATACAAACAGCCGGTGCTGATGAACTTACAACGGCACTTACTGCAAAAAGAGAAATCAAAACACAGCCTTTAAATTATACATCTGAACCTGCTGAAGAAATTAATATAAATTTACCGCAAGAAATTCTGCCGCCGGTATTTATGCCATACCAACCGGCAAAGGACGAAGTTGTATTCAGTTATACTAAAAATTTAATAAATGCAATTGACCCTACAGCTTTAACCAATCGTTCCGGAAGCTACCTTCCCGGCGCACGCGGTCAAAACCAGCTTGTAATTTATACACCTAATTATGGAATAAGAACTAATACAAATGAATTTGGAGCAGAAGCAGTTGTCGAAGGTAATACTGTAACTGAACTATCAGGAGCTGATTCTTTTATTCCAAAAGATGGCTTGGTAATAAGCGGTCATGGGCGTGCTAAAATTTGGATGAATTCTGCAATTAAGGTAGGAACAAAAATATATATTGATAAACCATCTAATTTAATTTACACATATACAACTTCTGAAAGTTATATTTTTGAATCTGAAAAGAAAATTACAGAAGCAGAACAAATGCTTGAATATTACAGACAAACAAGTCCCGATTACAACTGGAAAGTTCCTTACAGCTACATAAGTGATGCAAAAAATTACCTGAAACGTGCAAGAAAAACGCCCGAAGAAGTTCAAAAGTATTCACAACTGGCTATTGAAGCTTCAAATGATGCGTTAAAAAGTGTTCTTCCTTATAAAAACGGAGAACTTAAAGGCATATGGCTAAGACCGACAGAGAAAACCGAAAAAGATATTATAGCAGCACTTGATAAACTTCAATGTGCAGGTATTGATAATATATTTTTAGAAACATATTTTCATGGAAAAACAATTTTTCCAAGTAAAACTATGAAAGCTTATGGATTCTTGGAACAAAATGAACAATTTTCAGAAATTGACCCTCTTGCAATTTGGATAAAAGAAGCCCATAAAAGAGGAATAAAAATTCATACTTGGTTTGAGACTTTTTATGTTGGAAACCAGAATCCTGATTACAATCCTGAAAGCATTTTAGCCAAAAATCCATCATGGGGTAATAAGATAAAAAAAGATGCTGATATACTAACACCATCTCGCTCAGCCTCTGAACATAATGGATATTTTTTGGATCCTGCAAATCCTTATGTACAAGATTTTTTAGTAAAACTTATAGAAGAAATTATTACAACTTACAAACCTGACGGAATTAATCTTGATTACATAAGATATCCAAATTGTGTAAGTAACACTGAAGCTTCCAACTGGGGTTATACTGAATTTGCAAGAAATGATTTTTACATGATATATGGAATTGATCCGATAAGCATTAAAAAATCTGATTCTATGTGGTCAGAATGGAGCAACTATCGCAGAGAGCAAATTACAAATATGGTAAAAAAAGTTGGTCAAATCGGACGCAGAACAAATACATATATCAGCGCAGTTATTTTCCCGGACAGAGCGGCCGCATTATCGACAAAACAACAAGACTGGAAAACATGGACAACCAGAGGCTATTTAAATGGAATCACACCGTTATTTTTAACATGTGATTCTAAAACCGCCAACAAAATGATGACAGATGTTATAAATGCTAAATCCGGTAATACTGACTTGTACGCTGGGTTATTTGTAACATTTATGGGCGGTTCAGAGGAAGACTTAATAAGACAAATTCATGAAGCAAGAAAAGTCAACGCAAACGGAGTAATTTTATTTGATTATGCACATTTGAACAATAAATATATAAATACACTTTCAAAAAGTGTATTTGGTTCACCAATTAAAAATTATAGAACACCAACACCTGAACAGCAATGCGACAAACGTAAAGGCTGGTGGATTTTTGGAAAAGAATAAAGGGAACATAATGTTCCCTTTTATTTTATATTTTTTGCCAACTTTAATAAAGCGCTCCAGGCTTTTGAAGAAAATTTTTCAGCAGCTTTATAATCTATTAGTTTTTCTGCACGATATTTAACCGCATTTTCCTGAATGCATAAAAAATCTCGCCCATAAAGAGTGAGATTTTTTAAATTTAGGAAAAGCCGGCTTAGAGTTGATTTATGTTTTGTCAAGAAGCAATTTATGTGCCGGCATAGAAACTTTTATATACAATTTGATTTTTTTCACAATAAGTATGAATCTTTTTAAATATTATATCAAAAAAATTTAAATTTTTCTTCTCGTAAATGTCAGAATATAAATTTTTTAATAAAGGATATTCTTGTTTTATAAAATTAAACATTTTTGTTTTAAAAGAGCTGCGGAGATTAAGCCTGTCAAACCAGTATTCATCAGTATATTCTTTAGTCATTTCAATAATTTGTCTATAATCAGTAAACATTGGAATTATCGGTGAAATAAATACCACTGTTTTAATTCCATTTGCTTTTAACATTTTTAATGTTTCTATTCTTTCAGCTATGGAAGAAGAACAAGGTTCAAGTTTTGATTTTAAATCTTCATCTGTCAGACAGATAGATAATACAACTTCAACCGATTTCATCTGCTTAAATAAATCAATATCACGAGTAATAAGTTTTGACTTTGTAACTATATTTATATTGGCTTCCGAGTTGACAAGCTGCTCCAAAAGCATTCTTGTAACACCATATTTTTCTTCATATGAATTATACGGATCTGTTACTGTACTTATCATTACTTTTTTATTTTTAATTTTATAAAGATTAATTTTTTTAGATGTTCGTTTTACGTCAATAAATTCGCCCCATTCTTCTGCATGCTTGCTAAAACTTGACATATACGCAGCATAGCAGTATAAACACTTGTTCGGGCAGCCGACATATGGATTAATCACATAGTCAAGTGTTTCCAGCTTAGTCTTTGTAAGGTAATCTTTTACTCTTGTAGAATCTTCAACGACCATACTAATATAATAAAGTCTAAATAATATAATGTCAATAAGGCTGACTTTATTATTCACTTAAATTTATATCTTTTTCTATAATTTTTGGAGTTGGGGATATAATAAGCATTTCAAGATATTTATCATTATCTTTTTTAATTTGCTGAGCTAAATTTGCAATTTCAGAATCGTCAGTGAAAAAATGCTTTACAGCATACTTAATAACAATCATTCCTCGCACAGGATGTTTTTCAAATTTATATATATCATATTCAAAATACTTTTTATTATTTTCACAGCCATTTACCAGAAAACTTATTGCGGCCTTATTAGCTTTTTTATTTTCTATAAATTTTAACAAAACACTATTATCTGTATTTTCAACAGTTTTATCAAAATTTTGTGCGTATTTAACCGGATTATCTTCTGATGGATAGTAATAAACACCAACCATTTTTGTCCAGTTAGAAACATTTTCTGAAGCTTTAAAATATTCATTGCCGTAGCCGCTGGTTTGCGGGGCTAGAGCACTGAATTTTAATTTGTAAACTTCATTATCGAAATGAATTTCTTCAGCGAAAACTAAAGTTCCAAGAAAAAATGCTATAAATGCTAATAATTTTTTAACCATATTAAAATTTAAGCACTAAAATATATTGAATAAATTAAACGAAAGACTAATATCTCCGGACTAAAAATTGTAATCTCTTCCGCCATCTGCGATTTTTTGTAAATTTTCTTTAACCGCAGATTTAATATTTGAGGCTTCAAGACATGCAACTTCTGATTCAATAAGTTTATTACCGGCCTCACGAGTTTTAGGTGAGGCGTAGTCTTCTAAATATTCCTTTAATGTCATAATTGCATTTGGCTGACAGAAATTGTGGATTTGTTTTTCTTTACATATTTCCATAAATCTGTCACCGGTTCTGCCGTTTCTATAGCATGCCGTACAAAAACTAGGCAGATAACCGAGTTCAATAAGCCAATTTATAACTTCATCCAATGACCGTCTATCTGAAATATCAAACTGTGCTGATTCTTCTTTTTCCGGCATAGGATTGAAATATCCACCTACACTTGTTTTTGAACCACCTGAAACTTGAGAAATACCAAGTTCTAAAACCCGTCTTCTACACTCTTCACTTTCTCTTGTAGAAACAATCATGCCGGTATATGGAACAGAAATTCTTATACAGGCAACAATTTTAGCAAATGTATCATCATCAATTCCGTTATCAAAAACATCAGGATCAATATCATCAGCTTTGCGAATTCTGGGAACGCTGATAGTATGAGGGCCGACACCATATACGGCTTCCAAATGTTCTGCATGCATTAGCAAGCCGGCAAATTCATATCTGTACATTTCAAGTCCAAAAAGAACACCTAAACCTACATCATCAATTCCGCCCTGCATAGCTCTATCCATAGCTTCTGTATGGTATTTGTAATTGTGTTTAGGGCCTGTAGGATGTAGTTTTTCATAACTTTCCTTATGATACGTTTCTTGAAACAATATATAAGTACCGATTCCGGCATCGTGAAGTTTTTTGTAATTTTCAACTGTAGTTGCAGCTATATTAACGTTTACACGACGTATAGAACCATTTTTATGTTTTATTGAATAAATAGTTTTTATAGAGTCTAATATGTATTCAATCGGATTGTTAATCGGGTCTTCACCGGCTTCTATTGCAAGTCTTTTATGACCAATATCTTGAAGTGCAATAACTTCATTTTTAATATCTTCTTGAGTAAGCTTTTTTCGTGGAATATGTTTATTTTTAGCATGGTAAGGACAATATACACATCCGTTCACACAATAGTTAGATAAATATAACGGTGCAAATAAAACGATTCTGTTTCCGTAGTATTCTTGTTTAATTTTTTTTGCCAGTGCAAAGATTTCTTTATTTCTTTGTTCATCTTCACAGGCAAGCAAAATTGAGGCTTCGCGATGAGTTAAACCTTTAGCAAGTTTTGCTTTAGCTAAAATTTCATCAATTAATTCTAAATTGTTTTTATTTTCTTCTGCAAATTTTAAAGTTTCAAGAATCTCTTCATGAGAAATAAATTCATCAGCATTGTGTGATTTTGGATTATACATAATTTTTCTCCCAATACATGATAAAGCCGTAAAAATATAAAAGCAAGGTTTATATAATCAGGATTCATATAAATATCTATTCAAATATTCTTAATATCGCGTCATTCTGAGCGATAGCGAAGAATCTATTATAAGTAGATTCTTCGGGCAAAGGCCCTCAGAATGACATAACTATATAATTCCGCCGCCTATTAAATGTTTATCGTTAATGTCATAAATTACACAAGATTGCCCGCGTGTAATTGAGTTTATCGGTTCATAAAATTCTATTTCGGCATAATTATCAAATATTTTTACATGAGCTTTTTTATGAGGCATGTTATAGCGAATTTTTACATAAGCATCAAACTCTTCGTGTTCAATTGGATAACTAAAGTTTAGACGCGAAACTTTTAAAATATCATTATAATTATCTTCTTCTTTGCCGACATAAACAATATTTTTTTTAGCATCAATATCAATTACATATAAAGGATAAGGAGCAGCAATACCGATACCGCGTCTTTGTCCAATTGTAAATTTGTAACAGCCGTCATGTTCGCCCAGTTTTTTACCGGTAACCTTATCAATAAAATCACCTTTTTGTATTCCAAACTGTTCTGTCAGAAAACTTTTTGTAGTAACAGGCTTTTGAATAAAACAAATATCTTGACTTTCTTTTGAATCTTTTGGCGGCAAGTCATAATCAACAGCCATTTGTTTTACTTGAGCTTTTTCATAATGATAAAGCGGAAAAATTGTTTTAGAAAGCTGTTTTTGCCCGAGCTGATAAAGAAAATAAAGCTGGTCTTTATGCTCATCTTTTGCCGGATAAAGTTTGTAAATCCCGTCAATACATCTTATATCTGCATAATGACCTGTCGCAAAAATATCTGCATTTAATTCGTTTATTGCATAATTGAAAAGAATTCCCCATTTTATAAATTTGTTACACATAATACAAGGATTTGGTGTTTCACCTTTTTTATATGCATTTATAAAATAATCTATTACTTTTTCTTTAAAAACATCAACTGCATCATAAACAAAAAGTTCAATACCGAGTTTATCTGCAACTCGTTTTGCATTATTTACAACAGTTTCTGCGACAGGTGTATCGATCATTTTCCCGGTTAATCCAACAACTTCATAACCCTGCTGCTTCAAAAGTAATGCCGTAACAGAACTATCTACTCCGCCGCTCATTGCGACTACTGCTTTTTTCTTTTCCATAGCTGAATTATATCATAAATGCTTATATTTTTATAATAATTTCACCTACGATATCGCCATGCAATGTTTTAATAAATGAATCAGCATTTATATTTGCCCAGTGAAGATTTTTAAGAACTTTTAAAACGGTTAATTCTCGAGCTTTCATATCGCAATCACAAATTTTTACAACAAAAGCCTCTGACGTTATAGTATTAAATACAATACAAAGTCCACCAGCGCCGACTTTTGCAATAATCCCGTTAGATTTTTCCATAATCATTGTGTCTGTTCTGTTTTCGCCGCCGATTATATATGGATGATTTAAAAATGCTGATTTGATTTTTTCATAATTAGAAAATAAATTTATATATCCGAAAAGCATATTTTCCAAAGGCATTGACATAATCGGAACACCACAGCCGTCTTTGGTTATCGGATAGTCTTTTGATACTTTGCATAATTCATAAATTTTATTTTTGATTGCCTTTTGCAAAGGGTGTTCAATAGAATCATAATTAAATAAATCCCATCCTTTTATTTTACATAATCCCAGCATCATTATATGTTTTCCGGAACAATTGTTTTGCAAAATATCAGAATCTTCATTATTCAAAAGCATTTCTGTTTGTCTGGTCTTTGACAATGGAGAATGCATTCCGCATTTTAAATAACTTCTATCCAATCCGATTTTTTTCAACAATCTTTCTGCAATTTGAACATGTTGTTTTTCGCCGGCATGAGATGCACAGCAAAGAGCAATTTCATCTTCTGTCATCTCAAAGATTTTGTCCATGCCATAATCAATTAAAAGACTGGCTTGTAAAGGCTTTGCACAAGATCTTAAATAAAACGGCTGATTATTTGAATCTCCGGTAAAATCAATTGCACGCTCAGAATTTGCCAGCATAACAAAACCGTAATGGCTTTGTTCAACAAGCCCATCTCTAACATATTCCACAAGTAATTCAGGTTTATAGTTCATCTTTTTTTACCAATTTTAAAATCTGATTTATTTTGCGTTTAAGCTTGTAATTTTCATTTTTCAAACTTTCAATTTCTTGTTCGCATTTTCCGCCTGAAAAACAAACCTGAACATCCGGCAATTGATCTTTATCAAGAACATATCTTTTCTTTGCATCATTTTTTAATAACAAAATTTGGTTCAAATCTTCTTCACTGATTGCCCCTAATTCTAATAAGTTTTCACCTATTCGCTTTGTTTCGGAACATAAATTCAAAGCTTTCTCTATATCTGAATCATTAATTTTACCAAGCTGTTTAAAATATTCACCTGTTCTGTATTTCCCGGCAATAAATCCGATAACTGCGAGCATTTTATTTGAATCTGGTTTTTCTAAAAAGCCTTGTTCTAAACAAAACTCAAAATATTTTGCTGTTTCTTCCAATGATAAAAAAGTATTTATTGAAATTTCAAGCATGCTCATATCTTCTGCACAGAATTGCAAGAAACGATAGATATTACTATCAAATCCACAAGTTTTATTATCGAGTTCTGTTTTCCCTTTAAATGTTAGATTCGGAACATATGAGACAAAGCAGGTTTTGCTTGAATAATCTTTCATTTCTTCCCACAGTTTCATATACAAAAGCTGTTTCAAAGGAAACGGAAATTTTAAAATTTTATTAATAAATAAATCAAATATATTAGTTTTCATATATTATGTATTATATATTAATAAATACAATTATTCAAGATATTATACTTTCGGCGGATAAATTACTTCATCTTTATGCTATTGATTTTTAAATTAAAAAATTGTAATATAAATACATATTAATAGGAGAAAGAGATGAAGAAAAAGGTTTTGATTGCCTCTCTGGCATTTATAGGAATTATAACAACAATTAAACTCGCAATTATATATTACAATGCAAATTTTAATGCATATGCTCTGCCGAGTTTTTGTTCAGTAAGTGATTTTATCGACTGTGACGGAATTGCAAAAACTTCAGAATCACAGTTCTTTGGAATTCCTTTAGCATATTGGGGAATGTTTTTATATGCATTTATTTTGTTAATGCTTTTTGTAGACAAATTGAAAAACTTAAAATTATTAAAATTTTTAGAAGTTTTTAAAAATCCGTTTGCATATATTGCATCATTAGGTTTAATCTCATTTGCAATATCAATGTTATTGTTGTGTTTAAGTTTATTTGAAATAAAAAAATTATGTATACTTTGTGCATTTACATATGTTTTAAACCTTTTAATAGGCTTTGTAGCTGTTGATTTTAAAGTTAAAGGATTTGTAGATGCTATTAAACAAAGTTTTTCTGACTTTTTAGAGGCAATTAAAATAAAAAAATACCTTATCGCATTTATTGCTGTAATGCTTGCTGCTGCCGGATTTTTGACCTATACAACAGTTAGTCTGAAATTTGCACCTCAATTAAAAAGACAACGAGAATTTAAAGAATTTATGAATGTTAAACATAATAAATACGCTGTTAAAGGAAATGTTTTAGGTGACAAAGATGCTAAAATTATTATTTATACATTTTCAGATTACCAGTGCCCGATTTGTCCGACACACAATATTATGATGCAAAAACTCGCAAAAGAAATGAAAGGTATTAAAGTTATTCATAGAAACTTGCCTTTAGATACAGACTGTAATAAGTATTTACGTTCGTTTTTCCATGAAGGTTCTTGTATAGATGCAAGGTATGCTGTGGCTGCTGAAAAACAGGGTAAATTCTGGGAAATGAACAATCTTTTATTCGAAAAGAAACCAAAAACTGAAGAAGAAATCTTAAAACTGGTTGAAAATATGGGATTTGATATGAAAAAATTGGAAGAAGATGCAAATTCTCCTCAAACTCGTAATGAAATAAAAGAAGATATTGATTTTGCTTATTCTAAAGGTATCAATGGAACTCCTACAACTATGATTAATAACGATGCTCATGTCGGCATAAAAACATACAGTGAATACAAAAATTGGGTAAAAGAACTTGGAGCAGAAGAAAGATAAAATAGTTTTACACACATGTTGTGCAATTTGTTCGGGATATCCTGTGTCTTATTTAAAAGATGCAGGATATCAGGTTTGCGCATATTTTTATAACCCTAATATTTATCCGTCAGAAGAGTATCAAAAAAGATTAGATGCTCAAAGAACTCTATGTAACCATTTTGACTGCAAACTTGTAGAAGCTGAATACAATCCGGAAGAATATTATCAATTTGTAAAAGGTTTAGAATCCGAACCGGAAAAAGGCTTGAGATGTGATAAATGCTTTGAATTGAGACTTAGAAAAACAGCAGAATATGCAAAATCAATCGGAGCCGATTATTTTACAACATCAATTGTAATCAGCCCGCATAAAAATTTTAATAAATTAACAGAAATTGGTGAAAAAATTTCACAGGAAACGGGAATAAAATATTTAGCAATTAATTTCAAAAAGAAAGACGGTTTTTTAAAAACTAACAGAATTTCTAAAGAACTCGGATTATACAGACAAAATTACTGCGGCTGTAAATTTGCATTAAATCATATATTTAAACCATGAAATTTTAGAAAAATATTATATAATCAAATTATAACTTGATTTAATATAAAAAATAATTAAAATAAATAACAAGGATGTGACTATGAATAAGAAGATTGTTTATATACTGGCACTAATATTAACACTTAGTTCTATAAATGTTTATGCAGCAGATAATAAAAAAGAAAAAACTTCGGACGAATTTGTTTCTTCATTTGACAGAGACACTATTTATTATCCAAATGCAAATCTATCAAGCGCAATTGCAAAATATAAAAAAGGTAATTATACAGGATGTTTACAAGAACTTTTTTCATTAACAAAAAAACAGCCGTCTAATGCAACTGCTTATTACTATATGGCTATGGCTTTTACATATCTTGACAAACAAGATGAAGCAATAAACGCTTATGAAAAAGTTATTTCACTAAGTCCGAACTCATATCTTGCAGATTATGCAACAAAAGGCAGAGACTGCTTGACTGGAGGCCCGGCATGTCTTCCTGAAACAGTAAATAACGAAACTCAAGACGAACTTGATAAATTTATTAATTCTCCATACGGCAATGGCATGTC
>CATLEG010000041.1 GCA_949915775.1 uncultured Candidatus Melainabacteria bacterium
TTAAGTCTTCACCAACATTTACCGGCAGGGCTACGTGCGTAGCACACGATAAGAACTTATCGACCTATAGTCTTAACGTCTTAGAGACTGATAAAACCCCTACCCTCTCCCGAATTTGTAAGTTCGCGTATCGCTCACTAACAAATTCAACCCTCTCACAAAGAGAGAGGGTAAAATATGGGTATACTCTGGCCGAAGTTTTTTCACCCTGCCGGAAGGTTAAATTAAGTTTCGGGTTTACATTGGCTGAGGTTTTAATCACCCTCGGCATTATCGGGATTGTGGCAGCGTTGACTCTGCCAAGTTTGGTTAATAAATACAGGATTAAGCAGCTCGAAGTGGCTTTTAAACGCACAAACAGTATTGTAGAGCAAGCGTTGCTTAAAACTGCTCAAGAATTTGGTTATGCAAATATTAAAGACCTTAATGATATTTGCGGTAAACTTCCGGAAAATCAAACCGGCTCATGTGTAACAGCTAATAAGCCTTATTTTGATGAAATTAATGAGTTTTTTATATCTCAATTTTACCAGCCAATGACAGTAACGATGTCTGTATTATTTCATAAACCACCAATGCTAATTCCATTTAATGGAAAAGAAAAGGTTGCTCCTTATTCTAATCTTTATGGAGCTTGTTATGACGGTGCCGCTAAATGCGGTTATTTATTACCGGATGGAACATTTGTTTCAAAAATAGTTCCCTATCATCATGGAAAGTATGATGGTATGACTATAACATTTGATACAAACGGACCGTATAAGAGACCGAACAGGCTGGGGTATGATATATTCTTTTATAATACCGGAACTTGGTGGAAAGTTTGTACAGCAAAAGGAAATGACAGTCAGTTATTCAACAGCAGAGCATGTTATAATTACGCGTTGCAGGATAAAAATCCGGATGACAATACTAAAGGTTATTGGGAAAGTTTGAAGTTTTAACCTTTTACAGCACCTTCGTTTTCGCCTGAGATAAAATATCTTTGCATGCTTAAGAAAAATATCAAAATAGGAATTGTTGAAAGAATTGAACCGGCTGCAATAAACCGCCAATTAGAACTAAACATTCCTTGCAGATTGTTAACTCCAACCGGCAAGGTGTACATTGCTTCTTTGGTTAAAACGATACTTGGCCATAAAAATTCACCCCAGGAACCTATAAATGTAAAAATTGCAAGAACAGCTAAAGATGGTTTTACCATTGGCATTAATACTTTAAAAAATACTTGAAAAACATTACAGCCATCAACAATAGCGGCTTCTTCCATTTCTTTTGGAATTGTCAAAAACGCCTGACGCATTAAAAATATCCCAAAAGCACTGACTGCAAAAGGCATTATAAGTCCCATATATCCGGCAAAATTATTTACATTATCCGTTAGATGAAGTTTTAATGTGATTAAATACACAGGCAGCATAATTGCTTGAAAAGGTATCATAATAGTTGCAAGAACAGCAAAAAATGTAATTTTTTTGCCTTTAAACTCCATTCTTGCAAGAGGATATCCTGCCATTGCTGATAAAATAAGATTCAAAATTACTGTTCCGCCTGCAACAATCATACTATTTATAAAATATCCGATAAAATTAACTTTATTCCATACACCAGTATAATTTGCCCATGTAAAATCTGTCGGTATAATTTGCGGCGGATATGCAAAAATATTCTCACTGTTACCTTTTAAAGATGTAGAAATTAACCATATAAAAGGAAAAATAGATAATAATGAAACCGAAATTAAAATAAGATGTGTAATAAATTTATCAAGTTTGAAAGAAAACTTATAAATAGCTTGTCTTCTTGCCATTTTACCTTCTTGCCCTCTATATCTCATATTTTTTCCTTTCAAAACAGAAAATATTTATTAATGAAAATATCATAACGATTACAAGCAGAATAACAGCCATTGCAGAGGCAAAGCCCAAATCCAGATTTTCAAAAGCTCTTTCATAAATATAATAAACTATAGTTTTGCTGGAATTTAAAGGGCCGCCTTTTGTCATAACATATATTTCTGCAAAAACTTTCATTGCAGAAATTGCGCTTATTGTAGAAACAAGAGCTATTGTCGGCATAATATGAGGAATTGTTACTGTCAAATGTTTTGTTAAAAAGCCTGCTCCATCAATATCACATGCCTCATAAAGTTCATTTGGCACACTCATCAATGCCGCAAGATAAATTATCATATAATATCCAATTCCCTTCCATATTGTAACTAATATGACAGAATAAAGCGCGAATTTAGGATCTGTAAGCCATCCGATGGAATTAAATCCCAAACTTGTTACTATATAATTTAAAATTCCCTGATCAGCGTATAACCATTTGAAAGCAATTGCCGCAACTACAATAGAAACAATTACAGGCAGGTATATCAAAATCTTATATAAAGTTACTCCTCTTATTTTTTGGTTTATTAATACAGCCAGAAATAATGGGAAAACTACAAGTACCGGTACGGCAACAAACAAGTATACAAAAGTATTCCACAAAACTTTATAAAACACCGGATTATGAAAAAGTTTTATATAATTTTCCAAACCTGCAAATGCCGGCGAATAAATATTTGTAGAATAATCTTGAAAACTTAATAAGACAGTTTGAAAAAACGGTATAAAAAAGAATACAACCAAAACTACCGCTGCCGGCAGTAAAAATAAGTATGGTGCATATTTACCGTAATATTTAAACACAGATTAATTATTACACTATTTTTTACACTGGTCAAGTATAAATATTGACTTTATAAAAATCTTCATTAAATCTCAAATATCTAGTACAAATGGATGATTTTTATCAAGTTTGTTGAATTAATTATAAAAATGTCCGACTGTGTTAGAAAAAGAGGTAGTAATGAAAATTAACGGCGGTATCAGATACTGTGAAAAAGGCTTAACGGCATCTTTAAGAGCGATGCATGTTCAAAGTGAAATTATCGGCATGTATAATGAAAACGTATCAGGTTTTGATAAAATTGGTTATCAAAGAAAAGACCCTGTTGTTTCATCATTCACAGAATTCTTAGGTGTACATGGGCTATCTCAAACTGTTGATGATAAAGTCGGACGTATTGCTATGTCTGAAAACCCATTAGATATTGCAATTGCAAATAAAGGTTACTTCCAAACCCAAACTGAAGAAGGTGTAAAACTTACAAGAGACGGCAGGTTCAAACTTGATAAAGAAGGAAATCTTTTAACTCTGGAAGATGCTCAAGTTTTGTCAAATGCCGGTGTCCCTATTAAATTCCCGTTTGTGCCTGAAAAAATTAAGGATATTAAAATAGATTCTAAAGGACTTGTAAGCGCATTTAATCATAAAACAAATAAACTCGAAAATGTCGCATTTTTGGGTGTTGTAGATTCAAACGGTGTTGTTGTTATGAATCCTGAAATTAAACAAGGATATAACGAATATTCTAACGTTTCACTTCAAAATGAATTTATTGGTATGATGCCTATAATTAGAAATTTTGAAGCAAACAGACAAATATTTATGATACAAAACCAGAATTTACAAAAAGTAATTTCACAACTTGGTACAACTTCATAAGGATAATTAATTATGTACAGCATGCAAGGTATAGTTAGAAAAAGTGTAAATAATGTAACTACCCAGTTTGAAAAACTTGGTTATGTTGCAAACGATTTTGCAAATATGAACACACGAGGATACAAGTCCGTAAGTTTTGAACAAATGCTTAATGAAGACGGATATCTTCAAGGGGTTGTAAGGGCAGATTACAGACAAGGCTCAATTCAAGTTACAAGTAATCCGTATGATGTCGCAATTAATGGCACAGGATTTATCCCTGTTGTATCTCCGGAAGGTGAAATTGCATATACAAGAGACGGTTCTTTTAAACAAGGTAGAGACGGCTATCTTGTTACTAATGACGGCTGGCTCGTTGGAGAAGGAATAAAAATTCCTGCAAATTGTTATAAATTTGAAATTAAACCAAATGGTGAAGTTTTTTCTTATGATGCCGCAAATACGCAGCCCAAAAAACTCGGTACAATTCCGCTTGTAAGGTTTGCATCTCAAGAAGCACTTGAGCAAAAAGGAATGAATAAACTTGCACCAACAGAAGAATCCGGAGAAGCGCAACTGGTAAAAAATCATGATTGTTTTTGCCAAAACAATCTGGAAAATTCCAATATTAATATATATGCATCAACATCCGAAGTCTTACGTCTGAATGCATCACTTCTGGCAAGTACTAGAATGATGAAAGTCGTTGATGATATGTACAATAAAGCAATTAATATACGTGAATAAGTAGCGTAGCCGCTAATTAAACAAGATCCTGAAACAAGTTCAGGATGACAGAAAAACGAGTGACTGACCAAAAACATTAAAATCGAACCAATGTCGACGGAAAGGGTAAAAAGCCTTTAACAAAAGTATAGAAAACAGGACGATAATCGTCGGAAAGGGTAAAAAAGCCTCTGGCAAAAACATAAAAGTCGAATCAATATCGACGGAAAGGGTAAAAAAATGTATACATCACTTGATAGCATGGGTAAAGTTTCATTAATGATGGACTTGATTGCTCAAAGACAAAGAGCACTCGGTTCAAACCTTGCTAATGTAGACACTCCTGGTTATGTAAGACGTGATGTTAGTTTTGGTGATTATTTAGGTTCTATGAACAGTCCTTTAGAAACTAAATTGTCAGAAAAACTTGGTCCTTCTGGTGTTATTGATGAAAGAAAATACGAAGAAATTGATGCGGCAAATGAGTTAATGGAACTTCAACAAAATTCACTTTTTTATACGATGGCAACAAGACGCATGTCAAATATAATTACACAAATGAAAACAGTCATTAACGTAGGTAAATAGGAGCGTGCCGCTCCACCCACCACTTGGATTTTGGTGAAATTTTAAAAAAGGTATAGAAAGGGTAAAAAAATGAGTATAATGGAATCAATGAATATCGGATCAAACGCTTTAAAAGCGCATGGTTTAAGAATAGATATTCATGCAAAAAACATTGCTAATGTTGATACTCCGAATTATGTCAGAAAAATTCCGATTTTGAACGCTACAGAAGATATATCTTTCCATGGGCTTATGAATTCTATGAAAGAAGATGTTTTTGGTGTTGGAACATTACCATATCTACAAGGCGGCGTTGTGTTTAATGGCTGTGTAGAAGATCCGACATTAGGTGATAAAATTTATCGTCCCGGTCACCCGGATGCTGATGCAAACGGGTATATCAGAGCATCAAACGTAAATCCCGCAGTTGATATGGCAGATGCTATACTTGCGCAAAGAGCATACGAAGCCAACCTTGCATTAATAAATATAACTAAATCAATGGCAATGAAAGCAACAGAAATCGGCAGATAATTTAGTATATGATTTAATATGTTAAATAGATAGTTAAACTATATAAAATTTTGAAAAAACAGTTGACAATAAATTTTGTTCTTGGTAGTATTAAATCACTGACGAAATGAATAGCAAATAACTTGCGCTTGTAGCTCAGCTGGTAGAGCACTCCCCTTTTAAGGGATAGGTCGCGCGTTCGAATCGCGCCAAGCGCAAAATAAAAGAGAGGTAAAAACCTCTCTTTTATTTTGCAATTAGTAGCAATTAGAATGGATTTTGCGTTCGGCGGGAGCGAGCTGAGGCTGGAGCGCTTTTGTTTGGAAGCGACAATGTCGCATAAAACAAAACGCGAAATTGCCGTTAAACGCGAGTGACCAAGACTAATCGCGCCAAGCGCATATTAAAAAGAGGGCTTTTAAGTCCTCTTTTTAATATGCTTTTATGGGAGAGGAGAACGCACAAAGCGAAAGTTTTGTCAGTCGTTCGAGCGCGAGACGGCAGAGGGCGAAAGCTTGACTACGTAATAGACAAAGTCTATGAAGTAGGCAACTGTAGACCCGTTTAATGCCGTCGAGCAAGAGAATCGCGCCAAGCGCATGTTGCCCTGCTAAACAATATTGAATATAATTTCCCTCTCCGAGGGAGAGGGTTAGGGAGAGGGGTTAACATAATGGAGTTATACACTCCTACAATACCCTCTCTCGAATTGCTAGAATTCGCTTCCGCTCATAAAGCAATTTTACTCTCTCCCTAGGAGAGAGAAATATGTGTAGAACAAAATATTTACCCTGTAACAATAGATTAGTAGGTTGGGCTGAAAGCCCAACCTACAACTTAACGTCTTATCGTCTTAACGACTTTTTTCCATGTAACAATAACTTAATAAAATTTTACAAAGCTGGAAACCCTTGTATAATCGCGCATAGCATAGCATCACTACGCCCGTAGCTTAAAGTAAATAAATCAGAAAGGAAAATTTTATGATAGTAAAAGGACAATTAAATACAGTGTTAACTGATGCAAAACAGCTTGTTTATAATGTTTCAGCTGGCAAATCATTTAGGAAAGCATTTATTAGAGAAGTAAAAGATGGCATAATTGTTGAATAATATAAAGTTAAAGATTTTGATAGTCCACTTGGAGAATTAGTTAGTTCTAAACTTTTTAAAAAAGGTACAGATTTTGGAAAATTACTTGATATTGATATATAAAAATATTTTAATTTTGTGTAATAAAAAGCCTCCAATTGGAGGCTTTTTTTTATAATTTCTATTTTGAAATTCTGCCCGGAACAACTACTCCGCCTTTCAAATTCTTTTTATAGAATTCTACGTGCGGCTGTAATACGCTGTCCAAAACTTCAGGAAATTCAGTGTCAGACATAATTTTTTCAACAATTTCCTGATAAACAGTTGCAAATGCTCTCAATTGAGTTAAAGTTCCGGCTGTTGCAGGAGTTAAGCCCATTCCTGATGTTTGAGCTGTTTCTAAGAAGAAGTTTCCTGTTACTTCATAAGATTTTGTTAAAGCTTCAATATAGCTTTCAGCGTTTTCTCGGCAAACACCATTATCTTGAGGTACTGTCAATGCAAATGCAAATTTGTTGGCAGGATTAAAGTGTGCTTCTGCTGAGTGGTGCATTGCATCAGGAACTTTTGCAACTTGTTTTAATGTATCTTTTACAGATTCGTTTTGCATTTGAGCGTGCCAATATACTGTGTTTTCAAAGATTGAACCCATATATTGATGAACTGAAGCTGAAATTCCGTTCATTTTTGCATCTGCCCAGAAAATAGCTTCTTTTAATGCATCATTGATTGACAAGTCTGCGGTTAAAGATTCAGAAGAAATTTCTTGAGCTGCATTTAACATTGTAATCATATCTTCTTTTTTCATTCCTGCATAAGCAAGTGTGAATAAAGCATGATCATCAAATGCTGAGAAACGTCCGCCTACATCATCATGAATATATAAATCGCCTAACCAGCCGTTTTCGTTAGAAGTTCTTCTAAGTTCGCTTTTTTCAGCATTTCCGTCAGTTACTGCGATAAAATGTTTGTTAGCTGATTTTAGAGCTTCTTCTTCAGATTGACCTTTTGCGATATAAGCATCTTTTAGCATATCTAAAACTCTTAAGAAACCATCTTTAGTTTCAAAAGTTGAACCTGATTTTGATGCTATAAGATAATTTGATGATAAAACATCGTTGTCTAATCTGTATAAAAATCTTTCTAAACTAGCACTGTCAACATCGGAATAGAATTCAATCATATCGCCTTTAACATTTAATCCATTGATTGAAAGCATATGTTCAACAGTGTGTTTTGAACCGCCGATACCCATAACGCTTAATTTTTTTGCGCCTGTAGCTGATTTTAAGCTTGATGCTAATTCATAGATTTCATCAACTCTTTTTGCTTGTTCTGAAGGTAGATTTACCCAGTTTAAAAATTGTCCTTTTTTGTTAGCGCGTGATGAAAATTCGTTTACAAATTCAGAAACTTTTGATGAATATTTGTCAAAATTAATTCCTGAAAATTTAACGGTAACATTAGAGTTTTTAGTTAACATAAAGTATTCCCTTTCTTTTTTCAAGAATACTTTACAACAAAAGTTTACGAATGTAAATTGTATATAAGTTTCTACAATTTAGGATAGAAAATCTAACATATAATTTTTCTTGACTACAATATAAGTTCACGTTATTATTGAACGGGGAGAGTTTATAATGAGTGAAAACAATGTGTTAAAGAAATTTACAACTGCGCAATTCTTAAATTTTGCATTAGGTTTTTTTGGATTGCAATTTGCGTGGCAGATGAGAATTATTTTATCAGGCCCAGTTACTGAAAATCTAGGTGCATCACCATTTATTTATGGATTAATCTGGCTTGCAGGCCCGTTTACCGGAATGGTAGTACAGCCTTTAGTTGGGGCATTGAGCGATAAAACAGTATCACCTTTTGGAAGACGCAGACCATATCTTCTCGGTGGAGCTTTACTTGCCTCTTTGGCATTGTTAATTTTCCCAAATTCTGCTGGCGTAGCTGAATTTTTGCATAATATTACAGGATTAAATTTACCGCCTCTTACAGCACTTGTTATCGCAGCAATAATGATATGGATTATAGATGCGTGTGTGAATGTTGCACAGGGACCTTATAGAGCATTAGTTCCAGATGTTGTTCCCGAAGAACAATATTCACTTGCAAATTCATATATAAGTCTAGCAATCGGCTTAGGGTCTGTTGTCGCTGCCGGTACTGCCCCGTTTTTAAAAGAGGTTTTTAATTATCAAATGTCGATACCGGCACAATTTGTAATGGCAGCATTGGCATTCACTCTTGGTATGCTTTGGACTTGTATTACTATAAAAGAAGGTAAGAAGACAAGAGGACAAGAAGACAAGCCTGAAAACACTGAAAATAATGTTTCGTTTTTACAATCATTGAAAGATTTCTTTAATTTATCACCTGAAGTTTCAAAAATTTGTACAATGCAGTTTTTCACTTGGATAGGTACAATGTGTATGATGATTTTCTTTACACAGTATGCTGTTCATACAATTTATTGCGTGCCTGATTTAACAACTGCGGCAGAATCTACAAGAGAACTTTATTCCGGTCCGATTTTAAATGGTACAAATTTTTCATCAATATGTTTTGCAATATTTAATCTTATATGTTTTCTTGTTGCAATTCCAATTGGTATATTATCTGCAAAATATACCAATAAGAAAGTCCATATAATTTCAATTATAACAATGATTTTGGCATATTTGGGAATGTTTTGGACTAAAAATCCTAAAGTAGTAGCTGCTTTGATGGGATTGGCGGGAATTGGCTGGGCAAGTATTTGTGCATTGCCTTTTGCTATGCTATCTCAATTTATTAAAAAAGGTACAGAAGGTTCCGTTATGGGTATTTTTAATATATTCATTGCAGGCCCTCAAGTTTTTGTATGTACACTTGTTGCCTGGATAATTTCTAAATGTTCATTTACGATGGGGTCAGATTATATAAATTATCATTGGGAATATACATTTGTTATCGGTGCTGTATGTTTAGCACTTGCCGCAATTATAGCAAATACTGTTAAGGAAAAAGTTTAATGAAAAAAATATTTTTAATTTATCCGCCTTCGCCGGTTTTAAACAGAGAAGACAGATGTCAGCAGCCTACAAAGGATTTGATTGTTATTCCGCCTTTGCCTCCTACAGATTTAATGTATCTGGCTGCTGTTGCAGAAAAACTTGGCTTGGATGCAAAAATTCAAGATTACAGTCAAGGCGGGAATTTTGAAGAAGATTTAAAAGAATTTCAGCCGGACTATCTTGTTGTAAATATAGCTACTCCAACTTTAGAACATGACTTGGAGGCTGTAAAAAAAGCAAAAGAAATTTGTCCTAATATAGTTACAATAGCAAAAGGGGCAGCTTTTCTTACTCTTGCCGATAAAATTATAAAAGAACATGATGAGTTGGATTTTGGAATCCTGGGCGAGGCTGAAGATACTTTGTCTGAAATATTACAAGATAAACAGCCGGCTGATATTTTAGGAATATATTATAAAGAAAACGGTGATATAAAATTTACAGGCAAAAGACCGTTTATTGAAGATTTGGATAGAATCCCGTTTCCGGCACGTCATCTCGTTGATAATACAATTTATCGCCGCCCGGATAATAATAAAGTTCAAGCAACAATTAAAGTTTCACGCGGATGTCCGTTTCATTGCTTTTTCTGTCTTGCAACTCCGGTTTCAGGGGCAAAAGTTCGCCGCAGAAGTGTAGAAAATATCGTTGCAGAAATAAGAGAATGTGTTGAAAAATATAATATTAAAAACTTTTTATTCTGGTCTGATATTTTTAATATTGATAGAGAATGGACAATAGATTTGTGTAATGAAATTATAAAAAGCGATCTAAAAATAACCTGGTCAGCAAATACAAGAGCAGATACGGCAGATTTAGAAATGGCTAAACTTATGTATAAATCAGGATGTCGCCTTGTAAGTGTCGGGGTTGAAAGCGGGTCTCAGTATATGCTTGAGAAAATGGGTAAAAAAATTACTCTTGATGATGTCCGTCGTACCATAAAAATATTTAAGAAGGCCAAGATTAGAATTTATAATTATTTCGTGATTGGTCTTCCTTGGGAAACAGAAGAGACAATTGAAGATACAATTAAATTTGCAATTGAGTTAAATAGTGATTTTATAAGTTTTTATACTGCAACTCCGCTGCCTGGTTCAAGATTTTATGAATATGCATTGGAGCATAATCTTTTCGATAAAGAAACTTCTTTTGAAAATGCATATTTTTATCCGGCAGTAAATACGCATCATTTGACTCGTGACAGGATTTTTGAACTTCATAAATCAGCAATTAAAAGATTTTATTTAAGGCCATTATATATATTAAAAATGCTTGTAAGAATACGTTCTTTTGCTGAGGTTAAAAATTATTTTACAGCCGGCATGAATGTATTATTAAGAAAATAAAAAAGACCGTTTCCGGTCTTTTAATGAAAGCTCTCTAATCTTTTGGACTGCGCTATTTTACGGCTCGCAATCCTGTTTTTATACCTGCATCAGCATTAATCATTTTCGCTGATACAACTGCCATATTTCGGCGTTTTCTCGCTCCTCTTAATATGAATTCCACACTATCGCATACATTACACGACGGGGATATTATCTTTTTTAACATAATTTGTTCTCCATTTGTTACTTACATATTTTGTATCGGAAAACAAAATTAAAAACTTTAATATTTTAAAAGATATATTAAGATATTTTTACATTATATTATTATCAGTAAAATTTTTACTTTTTTATTAAGCTTATATAAAGGCATGGAAATAGTGTGGTAAACTTATAATATGAAGAATTAGGAAAAAAGGAGAGATATATGATACCAATTTTAGATTCAAAACGTCAGTACGCAACAATCGGTGCGGAAGTTGAAAAAGCAGTTTGTGAAGTTTTACGTTCAGGCTCTTATATTTTAGGGCCGAATACAAAAGCCTTTGAACAAGAAATGGCTGATTTTTACGGCTGCAAATATACTGTAGGCTTAAACTCCGGTACTGATGCATTACATTTGGCATTAAGAGCGTTAAATATCGGCGCGGGTGATGAAGTTATTACAGTTGCATTTACATTTGTCGCAACAACTGAAGCTATCGGTATTGTTGGCGCAAAACCAGTTTTTGTTGATATTGATAAAGATACTTTCAATATGGATGCCTCAAAATTGGAAGCTGCGATTACATCAAGAACCAAAGCAATTATTCCAGTTCACCTCTACGGCCAGCCTTGCGATATGGATACTATTATGTCAGTTGCTAAAAAACATAATTTACACGTAATTGAAGATTGCTGTCAGGCTGTAGGTGCTTTGTATAAAGGCAAAATGGTAGGTACATTCGGTGATTTTGGATGTTTAAGCTTCTATCCTACTAAAAACTTAGGTGGTATGGGTGACGGCGGTTTAATCATGTGTAATGATGAAAAACTTAAAGACCGCGTAATTGCTTTAAGAAACCATGGCGGTGCAATTCGTTACCACCACGACGAAATCGGTGTAAATAGCCGTCTTGATGAAATTCAATCAGCAATTTTACGTGTAAAACTTCCTCATATCAAAGATTGGAATGAAGCAAGACGTAAACATGCTTATTACTACAATGAATTATTTAAAAACTGTGCAGATGTTCAAACACCTGTAGAATTGGATGATACATACTGTGTTTACCATCAATACACTGTAAAAATTCCTAATCGTGATGAAGTTCATAAAATGCTTCAAGAACGCGGCATTGGCGCAATGTTATATTATCCTATTCCATTGCACTTACAAAAAGTTCATGAATACTTAGGAGTTGGTAAAGGCTCTTTACCTGTATCTGAAAGAAATACTGAACTTGTAGTTTCACTTCCAATGTTCCCTGAACTTACAGAAGAAGAACAAAGAACAGTAGCATCTACACTAATCGATTGTATCGAAAAATCAAAATCAAAAGTTGGTGTGTGATAATTTAATCCTCGCCCCTTGAGGGAGAGGGAAGAATTTGTTAATGAGCTATGCGAATTTACAAATTCGGGAGAGGGGTAATAAGTTGGATTGCTTCACTACCGTTTGCAATGACAATATTAAAAAACGACGATACTTTTTAGTGTCGTCGTTTTTTATGCTAAACCGAATAATTTAAAACCGGCTCCTTGCTGCTGTTGATATAAACTTCTTGTAAAATCGTCATTTGAAAATGGCTTAGTCCCGTATGTGTTTTTTTGCATAAAGTTTCTTGCAACTTCATTTGCATATTCGTTATTATTATAAGAGTTTGTTACACCCCAGTTAGGGTTATTTGCAGCATATTGGGCACTTTCATCAGTTGCTGTAATTTCCGGTCTGGTTGCCGGATCTACAGGTTGGTACCCTTTAGTATCTGCAAATATGTCTCCATTCCCGTCAGATGCACAATCATCAGGTGATGGTATATGAAATCCTATATTGTTTATTGCATCTAATGCTCCCATTGTCTCTCCTTACGCCCAACATATTGTTCTTGGTTCTCTACAAGAACCATCTTCAAAATACTCCGGTTTAGTTCCGCCATTAATTTGTCCGGGGTCGCTAAAGTTCCAGTTGAACAAACCCCAGCCAACTGTGCCTTTAAACGGGTTATCCTGTGCTGTTACATTAACGTGTTCATTTGTAGCCGCATATAATCTAACAGGGTCAACCTTGTATATCTGGCGTGGGCCAGTTTTTTCGATTGGTGATATTGCCATGATTAATTCCTATTTAATACTCTCGTATATATATAAAGTATATATTGTTTAAATAATTGCCTTTTTGTTAATAAAGAACTTAATAATTGTTAACATATCCTGTGTGCAATATCTTATGCCCTATTAAAACCATATAATAACAGATTGTTAAATTTTGTAAAGTGTGAATCGTACACTATATAAGGAATTTTCAAGAATGATAAAAATTTATTAAACCGACCTATTGACATTTAATATCTTATATGTAATAATAGATGAGTAAGATTTAAGTGTAGTCGAAACACTAAATATAAATAGATTCATTAACCCCAAAACATATAAACTCCTAAATAATAAACACTAAAAGAGACCATTAGGATGCAGAAAACGACCCACTCAATTTATTGAGTGGTTTTTTTTGCTTTCCCTCTCCCAAGAAGGTGCTACGCACGTAGTCCTGCCGGTAGATGTTGGTGAAGACTTTAAAGATACAGGTATATGTTTTACGCACGTAGCCCTGCCGGTAGATGTTGGTAAAGATTTTGTAGATTTTTGTGTAGGTTTCGCACACGAAAGAAGTTCCCTCGCCCCATGAGGGAGAACGGATTTGCGGACGGACGTAGTAAAACGAGTCCGGATAGCGAGCAGATTGAGCGAGGTGCACGTATGTGCAATAAGCGAAACTCAGCGAGCGTGGAGAACGAGCGAGCAAAGAGTGAAAGCGAAAGCGCACTTGTATATTGCGAGCGATGTGATAGGCAAATTCAAGAGAGGAAAAATTTTCGTCATCCTGAGCAAAGCGAAGGATCTCAAACCAGCCCCCTCCCTAGCCACCTTTCACAACCGATACTTAATCGTTTGCTCGGCAGAGTCTTTAAACAAGGGAGGTAATGTTCGCAATGACGATATTTGTCATGCTGAATTTATTTCAGCATCTCAAGTTAACCCTCTCCTGTCACTTCGTGACACCTGCTTGGCTGCTCGCGTAAAACGGCAATTCCGCATTTTGCCGCAGAACCTCTGGCTCTTTGCAAAATTGTTCCAGCCTCGGCTCGCAATCCGCCTCCCCCAAGGGAGGGGAAATACTCTGTGTGCGAAGCACGATAAGAACTTAACGTCTTATCGTCTTAATGTCTTAAAGACTTATAAAGCCCCCTCCCTAGCCCTCCCCCACAGGAGAGGGGATAAATTATTGTGTGCGATACCTACATCAAAATCTACAAAATCTTCACCAACATCTACCGGCAAGGCTACATGCGTAAAACATATACCTATATCTTTAAAGTCTTCACCAACATCTACCGGCAGGGCTACGTGCGTAGCACACACTGAAATGAACTTATCGTCTTAACGACTTTTTTCTCATGTAACAATAACTTAACAAAATTTTACAAAGCTGGAAACCCTTGTATAATCACTCATAGCATAGCATAGCATAGCATCACTACGCCCGTAGCAATAATTTTCCCGAAAATTTTTTTACAAAAGTATAAGGAAATCGATTTTCAAAAATATTTGTAGGAAAAAGAAAGGAAAAATTATTATGACATTGATAAAACCTTGGACACAACTTAGTAAAACAGTATATAGAAATGGTACAGTTGTAACAAAAAGATTGCTTAATGGAAGTGGTGGTGGAATTGCTAAACATATACAATTTCCTGAAGGGTCAAAAATGTATAATTTAGGAATTGGTTCAATGGATTTATATTCATTTAAAGGCAGACCGTTGACACTTGATGTTTATACTGCAAAAGCTGCTAATGGAAGGGCGGCTGGTAGTTCAATGTTTCCATATAGCGGAAATTTGTATGAAGATGCAATTAATACATTAAGAGCTTATATAAAAAAGCATAGTTAATGAAAAAATAAAATTAAAAAAGGCGGCTTAGCCGCCTTTTTTTAATATGTTTCACACATAACTTGAAAATATGCCTGCGGGTGTCCACAGCTTGGACATTTTTCAGGTGCTGATTTAGAATAACAAATGTAACCACATTCTCGACACATCCAGTTAATTTCGGTATCTTTTTTGAAAACAGTTTTGTTTCGTACGTTTTCTAAAAGTTTTGCATATCTTTCGCGGTGATGTCTTTCAGCATTAATAACGTGATGAAATGTATCTGCAATTTCATCAAAACCTTCTTCTTTTGCAATTTTTTCAGCTTCTGAATAAAGGACTTCAGCTTCCTCATTTTCACCTTCTACTGCACTTTTTAGATTTTCTTCTGTAGTACCAAGTTCAAATGGATATTCAGAATCTACATGTCCTCTTGTGTTTCCAATATATTCATAGAAAAGTTTTGCATGCTCTTTTTCATTTTCTGCAGTTATAAGAAAAATTTCAGCAATTTGTTCATACCCATCTTCTTTTGCTTGTTTGGCAAAATATGAATACCTGTTTCTTGCTTGTGATTCGCCGGCAAATGCGTTGATTAAGTTTTGTTCTGTTTTAGTGCCATGTAATTTTGTATGTGTCATGATTTCCCTCCATGAATGCATTCTAAAAAAATATGTTAAAACTGGATATTGTCCATTAGATTAATTAAATTTTACAAATTACCTTCTTTAGTCGGATTATAGATTGCAAAAAAAATTTAATAATGGATTATGTAGAACCGGGGGATAAAAATTATGAACTTATTTGAATATACAAAGAAATTATCCGAAAAAATAAAATTTTACGATTCTATAGCACAGATTCCGCCTGCGAAGATGACAAATCCGTTTGCAAAACCGATAAATGTTACAATTGTTTGGGTGGAAGACGATACTAAATAATGGCAACTATGCACTAGACCTAGCACCTTAAAATTTGACAGGATAATCTTTGCTAATAGTCCAATTGTCTATTTGAATTAATGCGCCACATTTAAAATTGTCATCTTTGCACATTTGTTTTATGGTATCTCTATCACGTTTACTAACTATCCCATACCAAAAAGGAATATATTCTTTACCCTTTTCACCCAATGTAATATGAAATAAAAATTGATCAGAACCTGGCTTATTAGGCTTTTTAGAACAATTTATGTCTAAATAACCACTTAATCTTGAGCGATTATATAAATTTCCTTCTGATAAAATTGCAATACAAGCACCATCTGCAAATATATACCTGGTCAAATCAAGTGTCGTTCCTTGTATTAAGACTTCTGACATAACACTATTACATTTAGAATCTCGTGCATTACATATTTTAATTCCTTTAAAATAAGGGAAAAGATATTTTTTAAAGAATTCATCATTAGCTTTCATGCTTTCATGGTCTGCAAAATTTGGCGGGGCATATTCCCAAGTTGATAAGTCACCGTTTTCGACTTCAGATAAAAGAATTGCATTATTAAAAGTAGAATAAAATTTTTTTAAAGAAGCTACTGTTTCTTGTTTTCTGTAACTTGCAACCAAAGATGGTATTGTTAATGCCGCCACAACACCAATAATGCCAAGGGTGATTAGAGTTTCTGCGAGTGTAAATGCTGGGCATTTTACCCTCTCTCTTTGTGAGAGGGTAGAATTTGTTAGTGAGCTAAATGCGAACTTACAAATTCGGGAGAGGGTAGGGGTATTATCAATCTTTAAGACGTTAAGACGACAAGTCGATAAGTTCTTATCGTGTGCTACGCACGTAGCCCTGTCAGTAGATGTTGGTGAAGACTTAAAAGGTACTGGTACATGTTTTACGCACGTAGCCCTGTCGGTAGACATTGGTACAACTTTTATAGATTTTGATGTAGGTATCGCACACAAAACACTTTCCCCTCGCCCCTTGAGGGAGAGCGAATTTGCGGACGGACGGAGTAAAACGAGTCCGGATAGCGAACAGATTGAGCCTTTTGTTGCGTAGCAACTTTGGCGAAACTCTGTGAGCGTGGAGCAAATCCAAGACAGGGTTAGGGTGAGGGGTAAATTGAGATTCTTCGCTCCGCGCAGAATGACTGAATGAGATGCTGAATCAAGTTCAGCATGACGTGTGTGTTTCATTAAATTTTTAATTATCTGTTTCATAGTTTTTCCTTTCTTTTATTACATTATATTTATAATTACATGTAGCACCCTCACCCGAATTTCTAATGCTCGTAAAAACTCGCATTGAAATTCTTCCCTCTCCCGCAAGGGGCGAGGGGATTTGGCATTGTCCCCTCTCCAGGGGGGAGGGCTAGGGAGGGGGCTAGTTTGAGA
>CATLEG010000042.1 GCA_949915775.1 uncultured Candidatus Melainabacteria bacterium
CGAGCCTAGCATATGAGGGTCCCCGAAGGGTAAAACCCCAAGATTTTTGAGCAACACGAAAAAATCTTCTGGTGAGAAGACTCTTCGGGAAAAGTTATAATCAAAAAGGATTATTCAAATAAAAAATTTTTCCCGGAGATGGATTTCAGCTCAGATGCAGGCGAGCCTCACGAGCCTAGCATATGAGGGTCCCCGAAGGGTAAAACCTCAAGATTTTTGAGCAGCACGAAAAAATCTTCTGGTGAGAAGACTCTTCGGGAAAAGTTATAATCAAAAAGGATTATTCAAATAAAAAAAATTTTCCCGGAGATGGATTCGAACCACCGTTGGAAGAGCCAGAATCTTCAGTCCTGCCACTAGACGATCCGGGAAGATGATTTTATTATAAATTCAACAAAAGATTAATGCAAGTATATTCTTTAAAAAACGGTAAGATATCTTTCTCCAGTATCCGGTAAAATCGCGACTATAACTTTGTCTTCAAACTTTTTGGAGTATTCGATTGCTGTATATATTGCAGCGCCGGAAGAAATTCCGCACAAAATACCTTCTTTTGTTGCTAAATTTCTAGCTGTTTCTAATGCATCTTCATTTGAGACCGTAAAAATTTCATCGACTACACTTTTATCAAAATTTTTCGGAATAAAATTAGCGCCAATTCCTTGAATTTTATGAGTTCCTGCATAACCTTTAGACAAAAGAGGGGATGATAAAGGTTCTAGGGCAACCGTTTTTATATTCGGATTTTTAAGTTTCAAATTTCGAGCAATGCCAGAAATAGTTCCTCCTGTTCCAACTCCGGCGATAATAATATCGACTTTGCCATCAGTATCATGCCAGATTTCTTCTGCGGTTGTTTTTTTGTGGATTTCAGGGTTTGCTGAGTTATTAAATTGTTGAGGTATGAAAGAGTTTTTTATTTCGTCATGTAATCTTAAAGCTTCATCAACTGCTCCTTGCATACCCTTATTGCCTTCTGTCAAAATTAATTCGGCACCATATGCTTTTAATAAATTACGTCGTTCTATACTCATTGTTTCAGGCATAGTTAAAATCATTCTATAACCTTTAACAGCACATACCATCGCAAGTCCGACACCTGTATTCCCGCTTGTGGGTTCAATTATAACAGTGTCTTTGTTTACAAGTCCTTTTTCCTCAGCATCTTTAATCATATTTAGTGCAGGTCGGTCTTTTATTGAACCGGCAGGATTAAAACTTTCTATTTTAGCAAGTATGATGGATTTTCCAGTATTTAGTTTATTTATTTTTACTAATGGTGTATTTCCGATTAAATCAAGTATATTTTCGTAAATATTCAAAACTCTTCCTCCTAAGATTCATAATAAAAAAGGGTTGATAAAAAATCAACCCTTTTTAGATATTTAGTTATACTATTTTATTTCGGCTGGAGGCGGACATTCACATCCGGGTCTTGGACCAAATCCTGGACCGAATTTTGGATGCGGATGCTTCTTAAATTCTTTTTCGAATTTTTTACGGCCTTCTTCTTTCATTTTTTTCAATTCTTTTTGTTGAGATTTTGTCAAAAGAGTTTCGAAATTTTTCATATTTTCCATACGAAGTCTATGAGCTTCTTGTTTTAATGCTCCAATTTCTTTTTTCAACTGTTCAATTTTTTAATTTTGAGCTTGTACAGCCATTCTTGAAAGTTTTACAGTTTCAATTTCAGCACGTTTTTCTTTAATTTTTTCAAAAATAGGTTTCATTTGTTCAAAACTTTTTTGGCGTAGTTCTTTAGCTTGAGCTTTTTGTTCATCAGTTAGTTTTAATCTTTGTTCAAATTCAGCATTACGTTTAGCAAAATCAGGTCCTTTTGGCGGTCTTTTGCATTCACATTTTGGCTGCGGTTTTTGTGTAGGAACAGCAGCTTCTTGAGCAAATACTGTTGTAGATGCGGCAAATACAAGTAAACTTGCTAAAATTAAAGTTTTTTTCATAAGTTACGTCCTTTCTTAAATTATATCTTTTAGTAAATTAGCTAATTCTTTTTTTGCATTATATAGTCTTGATTTTATAGTCCCAACCGGACATTTTAATTTAAATGAAGCCTCTTCATATGTATAACCATATATTTCACATAACATTACAACTTCTCTGAATTTAGGTTTTAATGAATTTATAGCTTCTGTAATCCTTTTTTGTCTGTCATTAGTGATTAATCTCAATTCCGGAGTTTGTTTTTTATCCTTAACCGTACTTAAGATTTCATCATCTTCTGTATTACGATTTTTATATTGAGCCGATTTCAAGTAGTCTTTTGAAACGTTTTTCGCTACTGTATTAATCCAACTCTTAAATGAACCTTGTTCTTTATATTTATCCGTATTTTTCCATACTTTTATAAATACCTCTTGTTCAAGATCTTCATTTGTTTCTTTTGTAATAAGTTTTATGATACTTCTTACATTATTTTGGTTATTTTTTATAAGCTCTTTAAAGTCCACCTATTCCACCATTAACAAACCATAACTATCTACCGGAAGTCCTAAATCATCTGCACTTAATGTATTTCCATATTTAATAATATCAGACACATCAGTATTAAAATTTATAACACCGACAGTTGCTACACTTAAAAATATTACAAACATTGCACAGGCCATTTTCAACTTAGCCAAATTTTTACGTTTCGCTATATAATATGGCTTTACTTCCTGCAAAATGTTTGAAACTTTATCCATTAATTCTTGTTCTTTTTTGCATTCTTCACAAGATTCAATATGACGTTTCAAAGTTTCTTCATCTGCGAATGTAAATATAGCTTCGTATTTGTTGCATTTATTTTCCATTTTTTAACCTCTGTACTTATATAACGATTTAAAAAATAAAAAGTTCATTTACAAAAAACTTTTCTTAATATATTATAACAATTGAAAAATAACTAGCAAAAAAATTTTTGTTCAGTTTTTATAACCAGACGGAATCATGACAATAACAAATACAATAAAAAAAATATGTTCAAATTTGGGCAACAACAGTAAGCCATTATATCCTATTTTGGCTATTTCTTGTGCCAACGGGATATTCAGACCTACATTTACAATGTTAAAAAAAGGTGAAAATCCTGAAAGTAAAAAATACGCAGCACTAAGAGAAGGGATTACTGAGGTTGTTGCTATGCCGACTTATTTTGTAACCGGAATTCTGGGGGCAAAATTAGGAGAGAAAATCGCAGTAAAAGCACATGAAGCAAATCTTGCAAAAAAATTGCAAGCCGGAGAAGTTATTTCAGAAACTGTAAAACAAGAAATGAAAGCTGCGGCAATAAAAAAAGGGCAAGCCGGTCTTGGTTTAATCGCAATATGTTTTGCAGCCGGAGTTGTAATTCCTGCATTATGCTCTGTTGTTGTAACTCCTATAATGAAAAAAATTGGCAAAAAACCGGCAGAAACTCCGAATAAATTAGATATAAAAGAAAATGCTGTATCTGCACCGGTTAAAGAAATACCATCACAGCCATTAACACAAATTAACCGTCCGGCATTTAACAATTGGACAAGCGGCATGAAAGTAGGTGGCGTATGATTACAGCAATATCCAGAGTAATTACAAACCCTACAGTGGTAAATATTGCACAGAACGCAGATGCAACTGTTACTTGCAAAACAACAGTAAATGCAATCGGAAGACCTGGTTTTATTCTTATTGATAATAATATTGATAAAGAAACCAAAAAATTTGCATCAGTAAAAGAATTTTTATATCAAGCAACATGTCTTGGCGTATATATGGCGTTAATCGTTCCCGTATTTAAACGCGGCGGCTTCAAACTTGCAAAAGAAAAAATCTTTAAAAACACTCAAGGCTTTGAACACTTTAAAGATTTTAAAGAATATTCTACATACAAAAAAATTGCCGATATGGCAACTAAAAACGAAAGATTAGAAGCAATAGGAAAGCTTAAAGACAACAATAAACTAAATCAAACATTAACTGCCGAACTTAAAAAAGACAAACCAAACAAATTTGGTGATATAAAAGGTGCAGTAGAATTAAGTAATATTATCGGTTCAGTTGTAGGTCTTGCTATTGTCGCTCCACAAATAAGCCAAGCTCTAATCCATCCGGCAATGAGACTTATAGGATTAGAGAAAAAAGATGAAAATAAAGAAAAATATAAAGAAGAAAATGATGATAAAAAAGAAATTGACGATGACGACTAATATAAAAAAAGAACCTTTAAAAAGGTTCTTTTTTTTAAATTGCAACTGTTAAAGTTTCAAGTTTAAGTTCAATTGGTTTTTCATCCAGAACTTCTGCTTGCAAATCTTTAGCATCTAAGACTTTTGGCGCCGGTACCAGCTTTTGTGAAGCAGGTTTTTGTGCGGAATAAGTTCCTTGTCTTACCTTAGCTACAATCGGATCCGGAGATGCCTTTTGTCTTTTTACATCAGATGTAATCTTGTATACAAAACGTCTTGTTTCCGCAAACGGAGGAACCGCTTTGTATTTTTTTACGTTACCCGGACCTGCATTGTATGCAGCGAGTGCCAATTCTACAGAGCCGAACATATTATACATCTTTTTGTAATATGTAATTCCGGCTTTAATGTTGTCATTCAAAGAATAAGGATTGTACCCCATTCTTCTTGCAGTAGAAGGCATTAACTGAAATACACCTACCGCACCGTGAGAGCTTCTTGCCTCATGTCTGAATCCTGATTCTGTACGTGCAATACTTAATGCAATTGCAGGATCCACACCCATTTCAATAGCATGTTTTACTATTGTCGCTTTTACAGAGTTAACATCAGCAGCCTGACATTGCATAGAAAATATGCATAACAATGCAAAAGTTAACAGTAATAATTTTCTCAAAATGTAATCCTCTTGTTTGTAAATTGAGATTCTTAAAAATTCCCTAACGACTTTATTTTTTTATAATGTCAAAAACTTTTAAGAATGATTTATACTTACATATTATTACAAAAAAAATAAATTTCAACCCTATTCGGCAAAAATAGCCTTACTGAGCCACTTATAACCCCTACCCTGTAAAGCTTTGAGTGTAATTGTAACAATTGTTAAGCTGTCAAGTTTTTTACATTTTTATCGAATTTCTAAATTGCATTTTTTGCAAAGTTAAAATTTTTATGTTAAAATTTTCTCAAGTATTAGATATATGAGGAAATGTTATGGAAAATAAGAATTTAGCAGATATTGGTGTGTTTGGCGGTTCAGGCTTCTATCAATTTTTAGAAGATATTGAAGAAGTAAGAGTTGAAACACCTTATGGAATGCCAAGCGACAGTTTATTTATCGGAAAAATCGGCTCTCATAAGGTTGCATTTATGCCAAGACATGGTAGAAATCATACTATTTTACCTCATCTGTTAAACTATAGAGCAAATGTTTGGGCTATGAAATCTGTCGGCTGTAAAAGAGTAATTTCTCCTTGTGCAGCAGGAAGTTTACAAAAACATGTTAAACCTGGAGATTTTGTAATTTGTGATCAGTTTGTAGATTGGACTGATGGCAGAAAATCAACCTTTTTTGAAGGACCTGTCGTTACTCACCCTTCTGCTGCCGAAACTTATTGTCCGGAACTTAGAAAGCTTGCAATTGATACCGCAAAAGAACTTGGAATTACTGTTCATGAACAAGGTACAGTTGTCGTAATCAACGGGCCTCGCTTCTCAACTAAAGCAGAATCTAAATTCTTTACAAATCAAGGTTGGGAAGTTATTAATATGACAGCATTTCCGGAAGCTTATCTTGTGAAAGAAATGGATATGTGTCCGTTAAATATTTCTTTAATAACAGATTATGATGCAGGTTTAGTCGGTGATGTTCCTCCGGTTTCTCATCATGAAGTTATTCAGGTATTTAATTCTAATGTCGCAAATCTTAAAAATCTGCTCTTCAAGATGATTGAAAAAATTCCAGCATCAAGAGATAATTGTGAATGTGCAAACACTAAAAAAAGTTCTCAATTATAAAATGTTTATGAGATCTTTCGCTTACGCTCAAGATGACTAGTCATTGGTATTAGCTGAAAAATCTCATCAGGTGGTAAATATGACAAACAACATAATATTTGTAGTAAATAACCTATTTGAAATTTATTTCTGGCTAATTTTAGTTAGATGCTTACTTAGTTTTGTGCCGTCAATTGATTGGTATAAGCAGCCATTTACAGCTCTAAAAGATGTGACCGATTTATATCTTGATATATTTAGACGTATAATTCCGCCATTTAACGGTTTGGATTTTTCTCCAATTATTGCAATTATTGTTTTGCAAATTTTACAGTATGTAATTGTATTTGGTTTATTTAAGCTCCAATAATTCTTGCTCAAACAATTCTATTGCTTTTTGAATTTTATCACGATGCGGTGTTTTTGGATTTTGAATAAGAGTTTTCATGTTTGCCATAACTTGCGGCAACTCCTTTTCACTTCTATGAAAAAGTTTTTTGAAGTTTTTCATTACTACTTTATCATCAATAAATTCTAAAAGCTTTTGAAAACCGCCGGCATCGTAAAGTTTTTGAAGTTTTGCCTTGTTGTTGAACAAATCAAGATAGTAAATTTTTAACATTTTACCATAATCAAGAGGCGCTGTAGTTCTTGTAATTCCTCTATCAATAAATTCAGTCAGAGAATAACCGCTTTTCATATCAGAAATATAATGTTTTGTGAATTGAGTTTTATCCAGTTTATGACCAGCCCAAAACTTTAAGAAAGTCCAAAAATTTGCCTCGGCATAATTTCCATGTTTGCGAGATATGTTGGGAAATTTAGATTCTAAACAATGAAAAACCTTCAATGCTTTATCATGCATTATTTTATTACCATCTTTATCATATAATGACAATTTAAATACATTTGCATTAGCACCTCTATCTATATATTTTATATGTGCCAAAATCTGTTTTCCTGAAAATTTTTCTAATCTTTTGTTATAAACATTTTCTGCATTTTGGGCAATTGTGTCTAAAGTAGAATATAAGCCTTTAGGATTATAAAAACTGAATTCAGGCTGTGCTTTCGCATTATTATATAAGGTTCTGATAAATATGGTGATATCGGCAAGTGAATTTTGAAACTCTTTTATATCTTTCTCATTTCCTAAAATCTTAATAAGTTCAGATGGTAAATTTCCGACGATAGCACACTTGGTTTCGGACACAAATTGATTGTATGTATTATAATTTATATTAGAACGAAAATATCTTTTTAACCTTGAAGGATAACATTTTTCATAATTCGGAAAATTTACAGGTCTAAACATATTAAAAATAAACCTCATAAAGATTAGATTTTGCTAAAATATTACAAAACTTGTAAAAAAACTTTATGTAATATATAATTCAGAATATGAAAATCGTAATTTACGGTGCTACAGAAATTGGCTGCCTTTTAGCAACTGAATTTTTTGAAGACCACGACATAACTATAATCGATAAAGAAGAAAACCGAACAGATGAATTTAATAAACTTGATATAAGTTTCGTTCAGGGAAATGCCTCAAGTATTGAGGTCTTGAATAATGCAGATATAAAAAATGCTGACATTTTTATAGCCTGTACTACGATTGATGAAGCAAATATTGTTGCCTGTCTTTCCGCAAAAAAATTTGGAGGAGTAAGAACAATTTGTTTTGTAAGTCGTGAAGAATACAAAAAAACATTGAGTTTTGAAAAAAATAATGAACATTTTTGCGACTTTTTTATAGATTATATCATTTGGCCGGAAGAACTTTTAACTCAAGAAATTTTTCGCATAGTAACAGTTGCTCATGCTCTTGATGTTGAAAACTTTGCAGACGGAAGAGCAAGACTTCTGGAATATAAAGTTCAACCGTATCTTTCAATAATTGGTAAAAAAGTTAAAGATTGCGGTTTTACAAAAGATACTCTTATGGTTGGTTTGACACGTGACGGGCAATTGTTTATTCCAAACGGTGAAACTGAGATAAAAGAAGATGATAAGTTAATATTTATGGGAACATCGCATTCTCTGGATATTTTGGCAGGAACATTTTTCCATGAAAAAGAAGTTATAAAAAATGCTGCAATTATAGGAGGCGGCAATGTCGGTTTAATGCTTGCAAAAAGTCTTGAATCGATGAAGATTAAAACAAAAATTATTGAAAAAGATTATGACCGCTGTCAATATCTTGCAGAAGAACTTAGAAATACGCTTGTAATAAATGGTGATGGTACAAATTTAAAACTTCTTGATGAAGAAGAAATTGGTTCGACCGATGTTGTAATAAGTGTTACAAATAATGATGAAAGAAATCTTTTATGTTCACTTCTTGCAAAACAACTCGGGGTGAAACGTGTGATTGCAAGAGTTGCAAAAGTCTTGAATATTCCTCTATTTGAAAAAGTCGGTATTGATATTGCAATTTCTCCAAAAAATTCAGCTATTAATGAAGTTAGAAATGATTTACAGGAAAATGATGTTGATATTCTTGCCACTGTTGAACAAGGGCAGGGTGAAGTTTTGGAAATCAATGTTTTACCAGAATTTAACAATCAGCGTATCATGGATTTGAAATTTCCGACACGCGCAATAATTGGTGTAATTCTAAGACGAAACAAAGTTATTATTCCAAAAGGTGATACTTTAATAAATACAAATGATATTCTGATTATTTTCACTATGGCTGAGGGGGCAGAACAAATTAAAGGATTTTTTAAGGTAAAATAGTATGCGCTCAAATTATATTGCTAATGCAACAGGTTTAACAATGATATATACAGGATTTGTAATTCTGACTCCTGTTATTGTCGCATTATTGTATGGAGAATTTTCTTCAATATTACCATTTGTAAGTGCAGCATTGGTATCTTCTATTCTTGGAATTTTAGTTAGGAAATTAATTCCCGGCGCGGCAGAACTTGAAAATTTAAATGATATTAAAAAAGGTGAAGCATTATTTATTGTAGCGGCATCATGGGTAATTTTCAGTATACTTGCTGCAATTCCATATTTATTTTATGGGCTTTCGCCATTGAACGCATTATTTGAATCTGTTTCAGGCATAACGACAACAGGGGCCACAATTTTAACAAGCTATAATTATCCTCATGCTTTCTTTTTCTGGAGATCACTAACTCAATGGTTAGGCGGTTTAGGCATAATTGTCTTATTTATAGCAATATTACCGCAATTTGCTGTTGCAGGACGTCAGATGTTCTTTGCAGAAGCTCCGGGCCCAACTGAGGACAAATTTACACCAAGAATAAGAAATACAGCTTCGGCATTATGGAGAATTTATGCTGGTCTTACTATATTTGAAATAATATTACTTGTATGGGCTAAAATGCCGGTTTTTGATGCTGTATGTAATTCATTATCAACTCTTGCAGCAGGCGGATTTTCACCAAACCCTGAAAGTATTATGGGTTACCATTCAAATTTAATTACCTGGATTGTTTTAATTTTTATGTTTTTTGCCGGTGCTAGTTTTAACTTGCAATATAAAGTTATTACAAATAAAAATCCGTTTATATTATTTAAAAGCGAAGAATTTAGAATGTACACTTTTCTTGTGCTTTTTATGGGGATGCTTATAACTGTATCTTTAATGTTAAATAATCACATAACATTATTTAAAAATTTTACAGATGCATTATTTCAAGTTATTAGTATTACAACATCCACAGGATTTGCAAGTTTAGACTTTGAAAAATGGAATTATACATCGAGATTATTACTATTTACTGTTATGTTTATTGGTTCTTGTGCAAGCTCTGCCGGCGGAGGGATAAAAATAGCAAGATGGCTTGTCGTATTTAAATCTATGAAAAGCGAACTTGTAAGAATTCTACATCCTAATGCAATTATAAATATTAAAGTTGACAATAAAACTGTTCAACCGGAAGTTGCAAGACAAATTATTGTTTTTATATTCTTTTATTTTCTTATATTTGGAATAACAGCAATTATTTTGTCGGCGCTTGAACATAACAGTGCTGTAGGACTGACAAGTGCAATTACATCTTTAGGAAATATCGGTCCGGGAGTAGCAGCATCAACCGGTCCAATGGGTAATTTTGACGGCTTACATTCTGTTTCTAAAATAATTATCATAATTAATATGTTAGTCGGACGTTTAGAATTAATCCCATTTTTAGTTTTATTGCAAAAAGATTTTTGGAAAAGCGCATAATATTTTTTTATGCTAAAATCAAAGTATAATAAGTAAATAAAAATGAGGTATAAAAATGTCAGGACACTCAAAGTGGTCAACTATTAAACACAAAAAAGCAAAAGTAGATTCACAACGCGCAGTTGTATTTCAAAAATATTCAAGAGAATTAATTGTATCAGCTAGATTAGGCGGTCCGGATCCTGCCGGTAATTTCCGTTTAAGAACAGCTATTGAAAAAGCAAAGGCAGCAGGTCTGCCTAATGACAATATCAAACGAGCTATTGAAAAAGGTGCTGGTGCCGGTTCTTCAGATAATTATGAAGAATTAATTTATGAAGGATATGCCGCAGGCGGTGTTGCGGTTGTTGTTGAAGCGATGACTGATAACAGAAACAGAACTGCCGGTGATATTAGAAGCTATTTCACAAAATATAATGGAAGTTTGGGCGCTACAGGATGTGTAGGCTGGATGTTTGATCAAAGAGGTGTTTTAACTTTTTCTGAAGATACTGACTTTGATAAACTCTTTGAGGCAGCTATAAATCTTGATGCTCTTGATGTTACAGAAGACGAAGGGACTTTTAAAGTTTTAACTTCACCTGAAAATTTCCAATCTGTTGTTGAAGGACTTGAAAAAGAAGGATTTAAAGCAGAAACATCTGAACTTTCAAGAATTCCGCAAAATACTGTTGAAGTTACAGATGAAAAAACAGCCGATCAAATCTTAAAACTTTTAGACAAATTAGAAGAACACGATGATGTTCAAAATGTTTATGCAAATTTTGATATTTCAGATGAAATTTTACAGAAATTAGAAGCATGATTGATAATTTAAAACAAATTTTTAAATTTTTAAATAAAGCCGCTAATGCCGGTGATATTGTGAATGTATTAGAAGAAATTTTTCCGTTAAATGCAATATATATTTACGATACCACTACTGATTCTTTGCGTGATTTTTCAAAAAGCTGGATGTTTATAAAATCAAAAGATCTTAATGCTATATTTGAAAAACTTGAAACAGAAGATTATATTGAACAAAATAACAAATCTTATTTTGCGCTTTTTAATAATCAAAAAATTATCGGAATGCTTGAATTTTCAGAAAAACTTCATGATAAACTGCTAGAATTTCTAAAATTGGCCGGTTTTTGTATTTCATTAAAAATTCAGAATATTATACTTTCTGAAAGAATGCAAAAAAATATTAATTTCCATGATGCAATGAAAAATATTGCGAAAATTATTGAAACACAATATGAAATTAATTACATAATACCTATTATAGGTGAAATGATTGATAAATTTGTGTCAGATCATCTTGTTTATATATTTATTAATAGAGAATTGGTTTGGCCTTCAGCATGCAGAGACGAAAAAATCTTTGAACTTATCAAATGTTTAAACAATAAATCAGAATATATTCTGACTCCGGACAAAAAAATTGGTCTGTTTCCTCTAATTAGTGAAAATAAACTTCTTGGCAGTATAGTTACCAAAAGCACAGATAATGTTTTGAGTGAAAAAGAAATTGAATATCTTGAACAACTTTCTAAACAAGCTGCTACAACAATTAATAGGGCTAATGTTTATGCAGAAATCTTAAAACATGCAACTCTGGATGCTTTGACCGGTTTTTATAATCGAAGACAGTTGGAAGAACGTGTTAAACAAGAAGTTTCAAGTGCTAAACGACAAAAACGCGATCTCTGCGCAATTATGCTGGATGTCGATTTCTTCAAACAAGTTAATGATACATACGGACATGCTGCCGGCGATTTAGTTTTAAAAACAGTATCAAGAGTAATTAAAGAACAACTTAGAGACTACGATATTGCAGGCAGATATGGCGGAGAAGAATTTGTTATTCTGCTTCCGTTTACAAAACTCGCAGAAGCTCAAATGGTAGCAGAACGTTTAAGAAAATCAGTTGAAAATACTATAATAGATATTTCAAAAATAAATTCAGATGCTAATAATATTAGTGTTACAATTAGTCTCGGAGTATATCAATATCACACAAAAGATTATGAAAAGACTTTAATAAGGAATGCTGATAAAGCTTTATATATCGCAAAAGAAACCGGAAGAAACAAGGTGGCAGTAATTGAAAGTAATATGTAAAAATTTAGAAGATACAAAAAAATTAGCACAAAAATTTGCATCACTTATTCAAGATGGATGTTTTATAAATCTTTACGGAGAAATCGGAGCCGGCAAAACAGCTTTTGTAAAACTTGTAGCTGATGCGCTGGATGTAAAAGAAAAAGTTACAAGTCCAAGTTTTGTAATTTTAAACGAATATCATACAGGCTCAATTCCAATTTATCATTTTGATTTATACAGATTGGAAAACGAAGGAATAAAGACAATTTATGACGAATTAAGAGAATATTCAGAAGGCAGACAAGTAACTTTTGTTGAATGGGCAGAATTTAATCAGGATGAAGCGCCGTTTAATCATTTAAAAATCAATGTTACATATGCTGACGATGATTCTCGAATTTATGAATTTATTTCCTGCGGAAAAGATGAAATTATAACAAAACTTACCTCCCTTTATAAGGGAGGTGTCACAAAGTGACGGAGGGTTTATGATTACTTTAGCATTTGATACTTGCTTAGATAAAATGTTTGCAGCAATAAAAAAAGATGGAAAGATATTGTCATCTCGTGTGATAGAAAACCACGATAACAAATACCATTCAGCTTTTTTAATCTCTACATTACAAGAGATAATAAAAGAAAACGGTTTAAAACCTCAAGATGTTGATTTAATAGCAACAGACATAGGGCCTGGAAGTTTTACGGGAATAAGAGCTTGCGTAACAGTTGCAAGAGTTATGGCTCAACAGCTTAATTGTAAGGCTGTAGGTGTATCATCACTAGAGATTTTAGCGGCTTGTAAAGCCCTGCCTCCCTTTATAAGGGAGGTGTCACAAAGTGACGGAGGGTTTATAGTCGCACTCGATGCCAGAAAAAATTCCGCATACCTTTATCAAAACGGAGAAATAAAAGGTGCTGTCCAACTTGATGAAATACAAGAAATTATAAAATCCGGCAAATATGAAGTTTTGACAGACGATAAATTACAGCCGTTATTGGGCGGTATTTCTTACCAACAATGCGAATTACCAATAGGTGAAGCAATTGCAAATCTGGCAGAACAGGATGGGCGTGAATTAAATTGGCGAAAACTTAAACCACTTTATATTCAACCGCCGCCGGGAATTGGTATTTAATATCCGATTTAAAATTCTATTATAATTTTGTAATTTCAGTTATAGCCGGATCAAGTAATCTTCGTCCAATGTTTGGGAAATCAATTGAGCAAAGCATTTTATTACCATATTTAATCATTCTTTCAACAACACCTTCTCCATATTTAGGTGTAGAAACATGGTCTCCGGGCTCAAATTCATTTGAACTTTCCAATTCTTCAGCAGGATATATTGGAACAACAGGCGGTTGTTCTTCTTCAAAATTTTCTAATTCAGGAAACTCATCATTACCAATCAATTGGACATCGTCTTGTGCTGTTAAATCATCTATCAAATTTAAATCATCTTCGCTCAAATCTTCAGATTGTTCATCATCTAATAATTCTACATGCTCTGTAAATTGTTCTTCAAAAGGTTCGTTATTTTCTGTTTGCTCTTCTGATTCAAATTGAATATCGTCTTCAACTGGTAATTTTTCATAAAAAACTTTATCTACATCTTTAGCAACCTGTTCAACTATATCATCTTGAGAATATATTTCATCATCATAATTTTCATCAAGAATATTTGCCGCAGGTTCAATTTGATTAAGCTCTTCTGGTTGTATTTCGTCTTGCTCATCAATAATTTCGTCGTGAGATATTATTTCGTCATCAACAGGTATATCTTCCTCAATAACTTGTTCTTCAATTACAGGCTCTTCTATAATTGATTCTTCTGCGAACTCTTCATTATTATCTATAATTTCCGGATATGTTATTTCTTCTGGAAAATCATTTTCAGATTCATCAGTTTCTATAACATCTTCAGCATTTATTTCATTAGAAAAATCCTCAACATTATTTTGTTCTGAATTTTCGAAAATGTTTTCTTGCTGAACTTCTTCAATAATATTTGTTTCTGTTATTAATGGAATATGTTGAGTGTGTCTGCCAAAAATAACATATTCATCATTATTAAGTTTATTCAAATATGTATTATATGAAGCGAAATCATGCTGTAAAGTCAGCGGAGCAAAGAAAATAATATTTTGAGAAGCAGCTTTTACTTCTTCTATGTATCTGAATTCATGCGGACAAATGATGGTAGTAAAAACATTATCTCTGTCAAAATAGCGTTTTAAAAGTTTTTTACTGATATTAGAATTGTCAGCTTTTACAAATACATAAATATTTTCATTTAAAGTCGTTAAAACGCTGTAAATATATCTGATAACTTCTTTTTGGAGATTTGAGTCAATATTTGACAGATTTATACATAAACTTTTTTCATTATCAATTGACATACTTAATCCAAGTATATCTTTTAGAGTTTGTGCAAAAATATTTTGTTCTTTATATTTTAATAATTTGTTTTTTAAGAGAATTAATTGAGAAAGTCCAGATTCTTTATATTGGCTGTCAATAACAGAAACAAAAGTATCAAATGGAAGAAATTTTTCCGGTAATGTTTTAATATATTCTTGAACTTCTAAAAATATATCTTGAATTATCGCTTTGCTAGTTGCATCAACATCATCAAGATCGTTTTCATAAATATAATTTATTGTATCTGTATTTAGCGGCAATTTAAAATCTTCACCGATAGTTATAAAATCCTCAAATTGCCCTTCAGTATCAATGATAATAGATTTTTCATCAATTTGACCAATTATATTATTAAGAAGAGTTTTAGTATTTGAAAGATTATTTGAACAAATTAAAAGATTATTTTCAAGAATAGTTTTATCAACTTGAAGTTTTATTCCTTGCTGAGCAAGTGTTCCGATAACTAAAGGCTCATCAATAGGGATAATATCAAGTAATTCATTTGACGGTAATTTGGAAACAGAAGCTTTTAATGAAGGAATTGTACCATTGTAGTTTTTTAATATACCTTCTTCGTCAAATGTAAATAATAACTTAACTATTGCAAAGTTATTTGTAGAATCGGCTTTAAGATTCATAACCTGAGCCACATAAGGATTGTTTTTATCCTCAATAATTACAAACCCCGATAGCGCAAGATTATCTTCTGTATCATAAGCAATTTTTACAAGATTGTTCTTAATTTCCAAAACCTTCATTACAATTCCCTCACTTCTTTTGCATTATACCATGAACATGCTAATTTTGTACCAAATCTTGAAGTTTATTATAGATTTCTATTGTAAGAAGACAAATTTTTAAATTACGTTTAACAAGACTTTTTATTGTTTCTTTGTAACATTTTAAAAGCGCTTTATTTAAGCCATTTTCTTCATCAAGAAGCGTGCGTATTTTGTCTGAATATTCTTTGTCTCTTGTGTTAGGTTCAATTTTGTCAGCTATGAATATTATTTTTTCGAAATCGGACATATCGAGTTTCCCGAGAGTGTGCCATCTTATTGCTGATAAAATTTCTTTATCAGTAATATTAAATTCTTTTTCTGCAATATATGCACTAACCGGCGCATGGAGAGTTTTGTAATTTTGCATTTCACTCTCTTCAACTTCGAGATTTTCTTTTATAATTTCAAGTAACTTTTCATTAGAAAAACATTTTGCACAATCATGTAAAAGTCCTGCAAGATATGCTTTTTCTTCGTCAAGACTATATTTTTTTGCTAATTCTTTTGCGCAATCAGCTGTTCCAAGTGTGTGAATGTATCTTTCTTCACTTAAATTCTCTTTAAGCCAATTATTTATATAACCCATTTTTTTCTATGTACTCCTTAACTTCTTTTGTTACAAGATTTTGTATAGATTGATTTGTTTGAATTTTTTGTCTTATTTCTGTTGATGATATGTCACAAAAAGACATTTTCGCGAATTTAAAATTGTAGCCTTTCTCTTTTAATTTATCAAAGTTAACCTTTTCATTTTCTCGTACAAATACAATAAAATCAACAAGTTCTTTTAATTTATCAGTTTCGTACCAGCTTTCAATTTTTTCAAAAGCATCTGTACCGATAAGCATATTAATTTTTCCATCTACATTATATAATTTGTAAAGTTCTAATATCGTTAAATATGTATAGGATTTGCTTTCTCTTTGAAATTCAATATTAGAAATCTCAAAATGAGAATTATTTTCAATCGCAAGCTCAACCATGTTGAAACGATGTTCAGATATTTGGCTGTCATAATCTTTATGCGGCGGTTTGAAGGCAGGTATAAATAAAATTTTGTCAAATCCGAAATTATCTATAGCGTATTGTGCCATCATTAAATGAGCATTATGAATAGGGTTAAAAGTCCCAGCAAATATACAAAGTTTCATAAAGATATTTTAACATAAAAGTAGTTATTATACATATTATGGGAATAATATTTGTAACCCTTCTTTTTTTGTAAACATTTGTAACAAAAACTTATATATATGAAATTATTTAATCAATATATACTTTATATATATAAGAGAGTAAAACTAACAAAGGAGAGTATATCATGGTCGGTTTTTATGATATTACAGGCTTTCATACTACAGGTCGACAAAGATTGTCGCAAGGACTAATGGCCGGACACTTGCGAAGTCAAAGAACTTCAGTGTTTCCAAGTAAAACTGTAATAAATAATAATATATTTACCGGCGGCTATGCTGACTATGGCTGCTATGATTCCCACTCCTGTGACTCCACCCATAAATGGATGAACTGGCTTATGGGCGGCGGTATGATTGCAAGCGTTTTAGGAGGTATTTTCGGCGCTAATAAAACTGAAGGCGCTGGAGGCGGTTCTGATAAACCCGCTGCTCCTGCTTCTGATAATTCTAATCTAAAAGAGGATATCAAAGCACTGCAAACTCAATTTCCAGATGCTAAATTATCAGCTCTTTCTAATAACACTATTCTGTGTAATGGTACGAAATGTAAGGATATCGACGAGGCTCTTAAAATACTTAATAAAACGCCCGATAA
>CATLEG010000043.1 GCA_949915775.1 uncultured Candidatus Melainabacteria bacterium
CTGTAACGAACTTGTCGACCTATCGTCTTAACGTCTTAAAGATTGATAAAACCCCTACCCTCTCCCGAATTTGTAAGTTCGCATATAGCTCACTAACAAATTCAACCCTCTCACAAAGAGAGAGGGTAAACTTTGGGTTTACTTTGGCCGAAGCTTTTTCACCCTGCCGGAAGGTTAAATTAAACTTTGGGTTTACTCTAGCAGAAGTCCTAATTACCCTTGGCATAATCGGAGTTGTGGCAGCGTTGACTATTCCGATTTTGGTTCAAAAATACCAAAAACACATTACGGTTAATAGGTTAAAAAAAGAATACAGCATTCTTAATAATGTTATTTTAAAGGCCAGTAATGAACATGGAGACACTTCATCATGGGAGTATACAAATGATGCAGAATTAGAACAATGGATTAGAACTTATATTCTTCCGTATGTAAGTGAAGCAAAACTATATGATTGCTCTCGCTATAGCGTTAATACCTCTCCTTGTAAGCCGGTTATGGCTAAACTCGGATTTAAAAATGAAGATAATAATTTAATGGCACCGGCATTTATGTTGAAAAGTCCAAATACTATATGGGGGTTTCATAGATTCGGTTATTGGAATGAAACAAGAATTTATGTATATATAAATGACAAAAAGCGAATTAACAGTTATCATGGAAGATTTGCGATTAAAGGTCGTGATGTTTTTACATTTGTTTTTGATAGTGCTGAAAAAAGTCCGCGTATTCGTACTTTTGCAACTTGTCCTATTGATAATAAAGGGAATCGTACTCATATGTGCGCCAGAGAATATTTAACAGGTGAAATCTCATATCGTGGCGGAGGGTGTATAGATAGTAATGTTGCTGGACCCGATTATTTAACACCAGGTGATTATTGTGCAGCTTTAATTGAACATGATGGTTGGAAAATAAGTGATGATTACCCTTGGCGTAATTAAAACTACTTTTTAAATATAGTTGAAAAATGTATAAAGTGCTGGTATTATTAATTATGGAATTATATTAATTACTTATGAAGGATTAAGTATGAAAAAGTTATTTATTTCGTTTCTGGTTTTAGTTATTGGTATTGGTGTTTCGGCTTCAGAACAAGACTTTTATTCATATAAATTAATTCTTGATATAGATGGTGATGGCGTTAATACAATTAATATAAAAGATAAAGACATATACTTTGATTCTGATAACGATGGTTTTAGAGAAAAAACGGGCTGGGTTTCAAAAAAGGATGCTATACTTGTAATAGATAAAGATAATGACGGTAAGATTAAAAATCAATCAGAAGTATTTGGAAAAGTTGATTTAAGCGGTTTTGAAGATTTAAGACTGGCTGATTCCAATTCAGATGGAATAATCGATTCTAAAGATATTGATTTTTCTAAAATATTTTTGTGGCAGGATTTAGATGAAAACGGAGTTGTTGGAAACGGCGAACTTAAAAGTTTGTTTGAAGCGGGAATCGTTTCTATAGATTTGAATTACAGCCGGTTTAATGAGGTAAAAAATGAAAATTTGGTTATAGGAAAATCTATAGTCAAATTTTCTGATGGAAGAATTAAAAATTTGTATGATATTAAATTGCCTTATGTAATAACAAATACTGTGTATGGCGGTGATTATATTTTAGATGCTGATGTAATTGATTTACCATGGCTTAGAGGTTATGGAAGAACTTTGGATTTACAATTAGCATCATCTAAAGATGATTATTTAAAAAGTATGGTTATAAATTTTTCTAAAATTTATAATGCTGATGAACTTTATGATAAATTTGATTTGCTAATATCAAGATGGATTGGTGATAACCAGTTTGGAATGAAATTATATAAAACTGTTATTACAAAGGTTATGCGCGAAGCTTTAGAAGATAATATAAATAGTTTTAAATCTGATAATTTAAAAAGAGCATATAATTTCTTTAAAGACAGATTATTTCTTCATTTTTGCGCACAGACATCAATAGGAAAAAGATTTGATGTGGGATTTGATTATAGAGATGATAAACTTATTTATGGTCCGAATGTTTATAACAAAATAATTGAAAATATGATTGACAGCTCAGATTATATTGTTTCATTTTTGTTGTTGGAAAGAATGATACTTGATAAAGAGTATAATCCAAAACTTTTGGGAGAAGCTATAAAAAAACATGGATATGGAGCACATATTTATAGTTATGCAATTAACAGCGAAACTTTTAAATTCGGCAAGCAAAAGAAAACTGATAATAAAAAGCCAATTTATGTTGTTGGAACAAGGTATAGTGATAAAATTGCAGGCAATGACAATCCTGATATAATTTATGGTTCTGACGGCGATGATTATATAGATGGTCGAGGCGGCGACGATTGGCTTAGTGGCGGCAGAGGAAACGATAAAATATATGGAAATGACGGCAATGATATATTAATTGGTAATGAGGGTGTAAATTATTTATACGGCGGCGGAGGAAACGATATATATATTTATAATGGCTCCGGCAGTGATATAATTATTGATGAAAAATGGGCAACAGCAAAAGTTCAAGAATGGTATTGGGATGAAAAAATTTCTGATTATCGTGATAAATGGGTTGAAAAAGGAAAAGTTTTAATTGACGGAGGTGTTGATAAAGTTATTTTTACAAATGATTCTTCGCCCAAATATTTTATAATACAACGTTATGATAATGATTTAGTATTCAAATTAAAAAATTCTAAAAATACTTTAACTTTAAAAAACTGGTATTCTTCTTCTGAACAAAGGATAGAAGAATTTGTATTTGCAGATGGTTCACAACTTGATATTGCAGCATTAATGAAACTTAAAAAACATGAAAATAATATTTTCGATTTTATAAGTATGTATTTAGATTCATTTATTAACTCAATAAATAAATATTTTATAATGTAAAACTTTTATATTGAAACGAAATATGTTAGGTATCTATTTTATTAGTTTTTTTTGCCTGTTTCCAAAGATTATCAAATTCTTCAAAAGAATGTTCTTCTAATGGCTTTTGTGCAAGTTCTTCCATTTTACGAAATCTTTTCATGAATTTTTTATTCGCTTTTAATAATGCTTGTTCGGCATCAATTTTATTCCAGCGTGCAAGATTCACTACTGCAAAGAATATATCTCCCATTTCTTCTTCCATGTGTTCTTTATCACATTCTTTAACAGCTTCTTTGAATTCTTCAAATTCAGAATTTATACAAGCATACAAAGAAATTTCATCAGGCCATTCAAAACCGGTTTTTACAGCACGTTTACTAATTTTTTGAGCACTCATTAATGCTGATTGTGATTTTGAAATTCCATCCATTGCAGATTTTCTGTCTTTTTTTTCTTCTTTTTTGAGTAAATCCCAGTTATTAACAATATCGTCTGTAGAATTTACTTTCACATTTCCAAAAACATGGGGATGTCGATGAATAAGTTTTTCGTTTAAACCTTTTGCGACATCATCAAGGTTAAATTCTCCGTTATCATCAGCGATTTGAGAATGTAATAAAACTTGTAAAAGAACATCACCAAGTTCCTCTTTTAGATTATAAGTATCATCTTCATCAATCGCATCTACAGCTTCATACGCTTCTTCAAGCATGTTCGGTTTTAAAGTTTTATGAGTCTGCGCTCTATCCCATTCACAACCTTGTGGAGAGCGCAAAATTCTTACAGTTTCTATAAGTTTATCTAAATTTTCATATCCCATAGTTATTCTCCTTAGTATAATTCTACAACTAAAGTATAAGAATTTCAATTCAGAATACATTAAAAGGTGGAGTTATAAATAAATTTCTAATGTTATTCTTGTAAAGTCAAATAGGTAAACGAAAGGAAGTTAGAATGGCAAATTTATCAATTCCATCAATTCGTGAAAGATTGTTTAATACAAGCAAACACGAACAAACAACTCAAAGAAATAATACAAACCCGTTTGCAGCAACATCATTTAAAGGTAATGTTTTGACTGCGGATGTATTTGAATCTTCAACAAAGAAAAATGACATTACTCCGTCAGAAAAACTTAAAGCAAGTGCTTTAGTTGGTTCTATTTCTGGTTACGGAGAAAAATTCCAGCACATAATTAATTCTGTAATCTCTTTTGGTAACAGAGTTAAAGAAAATGTGGTTAACGGCTGGAATAAAATGAACAGTATTGAAATTTCTTTTGCTCCTGCAAAAGAGGTAATGGGAGCATTTTATGGTTCTATTAAAGATACATTAAATACTCCTATGAGTGAAATTTTCTTTGCCGGTATAAGTGCAAGAGCTGTTTCAAAAATGGAAGATATGGATGCGCTAAGACAAATGACTTGCGATAATGTACAGGCATGGGAAGCTAGTGTATAGGAGAAGAATAATGGCAGTAGATAAAAAAATAGTTAAAAATGTATCAAATATTATAGAAGGTTTGGGAATGAATTCAAACCCTGAAACAATTGCAATTTTAGAAGATGTAGGAACTAATTCTAAAATTGATGAAATCAGAGAAATGACATCTCGTGCTTTAGTAAAGAAAAATGAACATGATTCTTTAAAAGTTGTTATTTCAAACAAAGGTAAAGGCATAAATGATATGTCTACAGTTGTTGCAATGAGTACTATTAATGAATTGTTATCATTAAATGATAAAACAGAAGCTATTAAAATATTAGAAGATACTGTTAATATGCATTCTGATGAAGAAGTTAGAGATAATGCTCGTTCTGTGAAAGCTTTGATGGCACTTTCATAAGAATAAAATTTGCCAATTTTATATAAATAAAAAACCGCTTTTATAGCGGTTTTTATTTATATAATAGCCCGTCATACGGAACTTGTATATACCTTTTTTTTATTCGCCGCCTAAAGTTTTTCTTAATGTACTAATTTTTAAATCTTGAGCATATTTTTTCAAATAGGGATCTTTTACAGATTTTATTATTTCATCAAGCATTTCAAATTTTAATTCGAAAGGAAATTCTTCTTCAGGTACACTTCTGATTTTATGTAATAATCTATCATAAGTATCATAATCATCTAAAGATACCAGATATTTAAACTCCGGCATTATTGCATCGTGCGGTAATAAGTGCACATAACTTGCAAGATGTTCTTTTGCTGAACCTGTAACTTGTTTATTTGCTATATCATAGAAAATTTTAATTTTATCAGGATAAAGTTCTGATTTTGGAACAAGCATATCATCGTATGCTTCAGGTAAAGGTTTTCTGGCTAATAACGGAATTTCATTCATTAAAATAGTTTGTGTAATTTCTTCATTACGTGTCATTAGTCTTTCAAAATATTTTACAGCCTGTTCATGAGGCAAGTATTTAAGAACATAAGAAAGAGCCTGATCTACCATTGGCTTATTCCAGCTTAGACATTCTTCAATATATTTTTCTTTATCCTTTAAATGTTTAATAGATAATGCAAGACCGGCTTGTTTTTGTAGTTTATCATATTTGCGATTATCATATAAAATTTTATACCATTCGAGAGTCCTGAATTTTGGCTCTTGTTTTTTTATTCTTTCTAAAACAGCACAAGCAGTTTTACTTTGGTTTTTAATTCTGTTAACAACTCTTAAACCGCCCCAATCAATACTGTAATTATTAATTTTATTGTGGCCGTATGCTGCTAAAGCTTCATCTGTAAGTTTTACACCTGCTTTATATTCATTAATTGTTTTTTTATACATTGGAGTGGTATCATCAATAAAATTATCAATCATAAAGCCACTTTTTACATCTGCACAATAAAATTTACCGCGTTGAGTGTTTTGCCCCCATTTATTAATCCAATATACAGCCGAGTTTGGTTCTGCATAACAGCCATGGCTTTTAAATCTATGCCATTCTGGTCCCGAATCTGCAACTGTATGAGTTTTGAACATATAACGGTCATTTGTTACAGTATCAAGAATTCCTTCTATTTTAAATGCGCTGCCATAATCTCCACGACCTAAAAATTTAATATCTACATTTTCATCCGTATTCTTTAATTTATATTTTTCAAAAAGGTTTTTTAATTTATCTACAGTAGAATTACTTCTTCTATTTTTACATTCAGCTCCGCTAAGTTTAGCACTTGGCTTAAAATTTCTTATCTCATTAGCAATTTCTGAAAAAGTATTCAAAATCTCTTTAATTGCAGCAGAGCGTTCAAGTTTATCTTTTGGCAAAGATTCAAAAATATATGGCGGTAATTGACCTACATATGAATTTTGTTCCGGCGAACGTAAATTAATTATTTCAAGAATATCTTTTTTCCCGTCTATATAAATTCGTTTTCTAAAAGCTTTTGTAAGACCGGTAAAATTTTGTTGTTTTAAATAATTATTATTATCGTTTTGGATTGCAGGAATTTTCATATTGTTATTAAAACACAACATAAAAAATTTTGTTAGTTTTACAAATTTTGTCTTTACAATTTTAACAAAAGGTTTGCAATTTTGCTATATTCGTCGTAGTATAGACAAGCGTTTTATTATACGCACAAATAAGTGTAGTTAGTACAATATATTGGAATATGTTATGGCATTAAATTTTCAAGAACTAGTTTTTAATTTACAAAAATTTTGGTCAGATTACGGTTGTATAATTCAACAGCCATATGATATAGAAAAAGGGGCATCTACAATGAATCCGGCAACATTTTTGCGTTCATTGGGACCGGAACCCTGGAATACTGCAATGATTGAACCTTGCAGACGCCCAACCGATGCAAGATATGGCGAAAATCCTAACAGATTAGGACATTATTATCAGTTTCAGGTTATTTTAAAACCATCTCCCGATAATGCTCAAGAACTTTATTTAAAAAGTTTGGAAGCAATGGGAATTGATTTAAAAGAACATGATGTAAGATTTGTTGAAGATAACTGGGAATCTCCTACTCTTGGCGCGGCTGGTGTCGGCTGGGAAGTTTGGCTTGACGGGATGGAAATTACACAATTTACATACTTCCAGCAAGTCGGCGGAGTTGAAGTTAAGCCTGTAGCTTTGGAATTAACATATGGACTTGAACGTATTGCTATGTATTTGCAAAATAAAGAGTCTGTTTACGATATTATGTGGAATAATAATCTTAAATATGGCGAAATCTTTTTACAAAACGAAATAGAGATGTCTAAATATAATTTTGAAGTTAGTGATTCAAAAGCTCTATTTACAATGTTTGATTTATATCAAAAAGAAGTTGATAATTGTATTAATGCAAAACTCGTTTTGCCGGCATACGATTATGTTTTAAAATGCTCTCATACATTCAATTTACTTGATGCAAGAGGGGTTATTAGTAAAGACGAAAGAATTAATTTCATAAACAGGGTAAGAACAATGGCATCTGCCGTTGCAAGATTATATGTAGCTCAAAGAGAAGAATTAGGATTCCCTCTTTGTAAATAAATTAACGGGGCTGACCCCCTCTCCTTGACGGAGAAACGGAGAAAATAAATGGCTGAAAAATTCCACCGCGCGACATTATCTCGCAATTTTTTGAAAACTATCACTCGTATTAAAAACCCGGACGAAATGCTTGCTGAAGCAAAAGCTGAAGGTTTGGAAAAAACTTTAGGGGTTTGGGATTTAATAATACTTGGTGTCGGTGCAATTATCGGATCAGGAATTTTTGCGGTTGTCGGAATTGCTGCTGCCGGAAATGCTGATGGTTCTTCATTGGGTGCCGGACCTGCATTAATTGTTTCTATGGTAATAGCTGCAATTGCGTGTATTTTTTCGGCATTATGTTATTCGGAATTCGCTACAATGATTCCTGTGGCAGGCGGCGCTTATACATACACTTTTGCTACATTAGGTGAATTTGCTGCATGGATGGTTGGCTGGGTTTTAATGCTTGAATATGCTATAGGATTTATTGCGGTAGCTTGTGCTTGGTCTAACCATTTTGTTCAGTTTTTAGCTGGTTTTGAACATATTTTACCGGCATGGCTTGCTCATCCGCCGGCTTGGCTTGTAAATGATGCTTTTTCGGCAGCAAAAATAGCAGCTGATAATCCTGATACTTTTATACCAACTATTTTTGGATTACCGATTTGCATAAATTTACCGGCAATTGTTATGGTACTTTTATCTACTGCAATTCTGGTAAAAGGAACAAAAGATTCTACAAAAATGGCAGGAGTAATGGTTGTTGTTAAAATGGCAGTTATTGCTTTGTTTGTAGTTGCCGGTGCGTTTTTTGTAAGGCCGGAAAATTGGACACCTTTTGCGCCTAATGGTGCAGCAGGAATTTTTGCCGGTGCGTTTTTAATATTTTTTGCATATATCGGATTTGATGCTCTTGCAACAGCAGCCGAAGAATGTAAAAACCCTCAAAAAGATTTGCCAGTTGGAATTATTGGCTCATTAATTATTACAACTATCGTATATGTTCTTGTAGCTCTTGTTTTAACAGGGATGTATGATACATCAGGTTCTGTGGCTATTGGGTTTTTGAAAGCTCCAATGGCATATTGCATGTCTTTGCACAAAATGAATTGGGCAGCTGGTTTAATTTCAGTAGGTTCACTTGCGGGATTAACTTCTGTTTTAGTTGTAATGGAAATGGCTGCTACAAGAATTTTATATGCAATGAGCAGAGATCATTTTATATCTCAAAGATTTCAAAAATTACATCCAAAGTTTAAAACTCCGGCACTTTTAACATGGACTGTAGGTTTGCTTGCTATTGTCGGAATTTTAACATTAAACCTTGATGTTGCGGCTGAACTTTGTAATTATGGTACATTTACTTCATTTATTATTGTATGTGTAGCCGTTTTAATATTAAGAAAAACAGATCCGGATAGACCTCGTCCGTTTAAAGTACCGTTTTCACCGGTATTTCCAGCTTTAGGTATAATTTGCTGCGGCGGACTTATGATATATAAATCTATGCAGCCTTCAGGCTCAGCGTTATTGTTCCCGGTTTGGCTCGGATTTGGTGCTATGATTTATCTTTTATATGGATTTGTCAAAAACAGACTTAATGAAAATAAAATACATAATGAAATAGTAGAACGTAAAAAACAAGAAATGAAGAAATAATGGAATTAAAATCTATAATAAAAAATGCATTTAAAATAAAAAGCCCCGATGAATTGATTGCTGTCAGCAAAAAATCAGAGTTGAAAAAAACTTTGAATGTATTTGATTTGATTGTATTGGGTATTGGTGCGGTTGTTGGCACCGGTATTTTTACAATAATCGGAACGGCAATTCAGGGCGGTCCTGAAAGTGCTGGGGCAGGGCCTGCTATTATAATTTCAATGGTAATGGCGGCTGTAGCTTGTGTATTTTCTGCGCTTTGTTATTCTGAAATTGCCGCAATGATTCCTGTTGCTGGAAGTGCTTATACATACACCTATGCAACTATGGGCGAATTCATGGCATGGATGGTCGGCTGGATTTTAATGCTTGAATATGCTATTGGAAATATTACTGTAGCTTGCGCGTGGACTGGGTATTTTGTTCAGTTCTTAAAAGGTTTTAAACATGTTTTACCGGATTTTATTGTAAATTGTCCAATGTGGCTTAGAAATGATTATCGTTTTATGCTTTCATACTGTGATAAATTTGGACTTGACCCTCACAGTCAAATGCCGTTTTTATTTGATAAAGTACCGTTTGCAATCAATTTGCCGGCAATGGTTATTGTAATGCTTTTAACTGTTCTTTTGATTAAAGGAGTTAAAGAATCTACAAGATTTGCAAGTATAATGGTTGGCGTAAACATGTTTATGATTATTTCGTTCATTATTGTCGGAGCCTTTTATGTTAAACCTGAAAACTGGGTTCCGTTTGCGCCGAATGGATTTGAAGGCGTATTTATGGGTGCCTTTTTAATTTTCTTTGCATATATTGGATTTGATGCAATTTCTACAACAGCAGAAGAAACAGAAAACCCTCAAAGAGATTTGCCAATTGCAATTTTAGGGACACTGATTATTTGTACAATTTTGTATGTTTGTGTTGCACTTGTATTGACAGGAAATGTACCTTTAGGCCAAATTGATATTCAAGCTCCAATTGCACATGCTATGAGAGCAATCGGAATGGATTGGTTTGCGGGTTTAATTTCTATTGGAGCATTATGTGCTTTAACTTCTGTATTATTGATATATCAGCTTGGAACTACAAGAATCTTGTATGCAATGAGCAGAGATAGATTTTTACCTAAATCATTGAGATTAATCCATAAAAAATATAGAACTCCGCATGTTCTAACCTGGATTTCAGGAATAGTTGTTGTTGTGTGTGCTTTGTTTATGGATTTAAATATTTCAGCAGAACTTTGTAATTTCGGGACTTTTACATCGTTTATAATAATCTGTATTGCTGTTTTAATTCTTAGAAAAACCAATCCGGATAGACCACGTCCGTTTAAAGTTCCATTTTGTCCTGCTTTCCCAATATTGGGAATACTGACTTGCGGTGGCTTAATGATTTATTCTATGAAGTTTTTAACAACATCATCACTTTATTTCCCATTATGGCTGTTAATTGGTTTTGCGATATATGCAGGTTACGGTTATAAAAGAAAACGTGAAGAAGAAAAAATTAAACAACAGCGCCAGCCAAAGGTAAAAATAGAAATTTAAAAGCCGACAAAGAGACTTGAACTCTTGACCTGCTCATTACGAATGAGCTGCTCTGCCAGCTGAGCTATGTCGGCAATACAAATATAATAACACAAATATTTTACCTTTCTGTGGATTACAAATTCATTTTTTCATGTTAAAGTTATTCTTAAAGAGGTATTTTTTATGAAAGTAGCATTGTTAAATCATGGATGTGCAAAAAATTTAGTAGACAGTGAACTTATGCTTGGTGCTCTGGCAGAGAAAGGTTATGAAGTTACTCTGGATGAAAATGAGGCTGACATTGTTATAATCAATACTTGTTCATTTATTCATGATGCGGAACAAGAATCTGTACAAGCAATTTTGCAAGTGGCTCAGAACGGTAAAAAAGTTATCGTTACCGGTTGTCTGCCTCAAAAATATAAAGGCGAATTGAAAAAAGCTATTCCTGAAATTTCAGGAATGGTTGGAACTTCTGATATAAAAGAAATTGTAAATGTTGTAGAAAATGTTGCTCAAAATAAAGAATATGTTTCAAAAGTTTCAGAAAAACCTGATTATATTTATCCGGAAAATATTGAACGCCAGCAAATTACTGTGGGGGCTAGTTCTTATATAAAAATCGCAGACGGATGTAATTATCACTGTGGATATTGTATTATCCCTAATCTTCGCGGTGAATATCATTCGAGAACTATGGAAAGTATTATTGATGAGGCAAAAAATCTTGTTAAAAAAGGTGTAACTGAAATTGTTTTAATTGCTCAAGACACAACAGGATATGGTATTGATTTGTATGGTAAGCAGGCTCTTCCTCAATTGTTAGAAGAATTAAATGAAATTGAAGGTTTGGGTTGGATAAGAATTATGTATGCTTATCCGTCGCAAATGTCTGATGAATTAATTGATGCAATTGCAAAACTTGATAAAGTAGCAAAATATGTGGATATTCCGCTTCAACATTGTAATGCTGATATTTTAAAGGCGATGCGTAGACCGGTTATGGATTACGAAGTTCTTGTAAATAAAATTCGAACTAAAATCCCTGATGTAGCTGTTAGAACAGCTTTTATTGTCGGCTATCCGGGTGAGACTGATGAACAATTTAACGAATTATACGAATTTGTCAAAAAAATGCGTTTTGAGAAAATGGGTGTTTTTGAATATTCCAGAGAAAAAGATACTGCGTCATATTCTATGACAGATCAAGTCCCTGCAAAAATAAAAAAACAAAGATATAATAAATTAATGAAATTACAACAAAAAATTTCACGTGAAGTAAATGAAAGTTATGTCGGAAAAACTTTACCATGTATTGTTGAAGGATATACTGATGATGGTGTTGTTTTATTGCGTTCTCAGCATGATGCTCCGGAAATTGACGGTATTGTTTATGTTTCTTCTGAAGAAAAAGCAGTGCCGGGTGATATTGAAAATGTTTTGATAGAACGTGCCGATGAATATGATTTATTTGGAAAATTTATTGACTAAAAAAAAGGATGCTTTTGCATCCTTTTTTTATTAATCCTTTTTTTCTTCCGTTTTTTCAAATTTGTCATTTGGGTCTGCTTTAGGTGCTTCTTCAGCTTTTGGTGCTGATGGAACAAATGTATCTTGTGCCGGTTGTTGTGGAGCTGCTGCTTCTGGTTTTACTGCTGGTTGTGGTGCAGCAACTGTAGCTGCGGCTGGTGTTTCACCTAAAAAATTAATTGCTTTTATCATTTATTTGCCTCCAATTCTATATAATTAATAAAACTAACAGCTATTTAAAATTGCTATTTCTTTAACAAATATTAAGGACGAATTTTAAATTCGTCCTTTTTAATTATAATAATCCGATTGATTTATGTTTTTCGTAAATACTTTCAGCCATTTCTTCAAGCTTTTTAAAGTCATCGTCTTTTGGTTTACCCTTAATCTGTAAAGGTTCTACCAAATCAAGTTTCAATGGCGCAAGCATTTGAGCAATTAAGTCAAATAGCTTTCCGCCCCAGCCGTATGAACCTACAAGTGATGCAAATTTAGCTTTTGGTCTCAATATAGCTGCAAGATATGCTACATTAACTGCCATCGGATGAGGCCCTGCAAGAACCATTGATGTTCCCATAACTATTGTTGCAGCATCAACCAATGCCATTGCCAAATCACCTAAATCATCATCTACAATATCAAATTTAAATGTTTTTATGCCTTTTTCTTCAAGCTTAGAACTTAAATAATCAATCATTTCTTTTGTACTTTCGTACATAGAAACATAAGGTAATACAACTAAATTTTCAGGTGAATCTGATGTCCAATCAGTATATAAATCCAAAATATAATCGGGTCTAGTATGAACAGGTCCATGACTTGGAAGTATCATATCAACATTCATATCTTTAATCATTTGAGTATATTTTTTACACATCATTCTAAATGGCATCATAATTTCTGCATAATATCTTTTTGCACTTTTTTCAAGTTCAACACTTTCTTGAGCAAATACATCAGAGAATGTGTAATGTGCCCCTAAAAAGTCACATGTAAATATTACATTATCCTCTTTGATATAAGTGAACATTGTATCAGGCCAATGAACACCGGGAGCAAAAATAAATTTCAAAGTTTTATCACCTAGTGAAATTTCTTCACCATCAGAAATTACTCTGATTTTTTCTTCGGGTACTAATAGCATTGATTTTATATTTTCGGCCACTTTTGGATTAGTCAAAACTATTGCATTTGGATACTTCTCCAACAACGCAGGAATGGATCCAGAATGATCTTGTTCACCATGGTTTGCAATAATGTAATCAACTTTTCCAACTTGATTGTCAAAAAGTCGTTTTAAATATTCCTTTGTTTTAGGCGGATACATGGTATCAATTATTGCTGTTTTTTCAGAACCTTTAACAAGATAAGAATTATAGCTTGTGCCATGTTCAAGCGGAATAAGCTCATCAAAGATTCTTCTATCACAATCATTCAAACCGCAATAGAAAATATTATTTTTTATTTCCTGAAATTTCATTTTTTTATCCTCTTCAAATGTTTTGTCAGAATTTTCCTGTTTTATAAAGAAAACATTTTCATTCTCGCATAACGGGCAAAAGACAGGAGCATCTTCCTGTTCAATCAGGCAGCCGCAAATTGAACATTCCCACATGTGCATTTCTTTTGAATTTGTCATACCTATTCCTTTTCAAACATATCTTTGCCTACATTGCAAAGCGGGCAAGTGTAATCTTCCGGTAAATCTTCAAATTTTACACCGTCATTTTCTTCAGGGTCATAAACATACTGACATACTGTGCATACATATTTTTCCATAACAATTTTCCTTTCATTTGTTTTTACATTCATTGCAAATCCCATGAATTGCAATATCATATCCCTTTACTATGAAACCTGTTTCTTTTTCGGTTTTTAATGCTATATCAGGTGCAATATTAACCGAAATATCAAAAACTCTCTTACATTTGTCACATATAAAATGAAAATGTTCATGTGTATTATGGTCGAAATGTGATGAATTTTCAAGTCCTTCTATTTTTTTTATAGTACCATTTTCAGCAAGCTGGTTTAAGTTTCTATAAACTGTGCCCAAGCTTAAATTCGGGTTATTTTCTTTTAAAATTTCATACAAATATTCAGCTGTCGGATGAACAACATTTTCTTTAAGTGTATTAAGTATAAGTTCTCTTTGTTTTGAATAGTTCATTTTTAAAATCAGTAACCATTATCATTTTATATATTAACAAATATTTTGTCAATAAGGCAATTTTTTATAACAAAATGTTTTTATATATATATGGAAAGTAGTGTTAATGCTCATATGAAAAATCCGAATTTTAATGTCGGAGTAATAGTACCTCCTGACGGTTTTTCAAAGCCTGTTTTGTATTCTGACAGACAAGCTTCCAGAGATTTTTATTTGCTTAATAGAGATATTTATGAAGGTAAGCAAAAAGCAAAAAATTTAAATGAAAGAAAAACACCTAAATCTGTTTTAATAATTTTCGGTCTCGGCGGATTAACTGCGGCAGCATTACTTTTAAAGAAAATCTTCAAACGATAAATTTTCTGGTACTTATATACAAGTTTACACTAAAAATATCTAAAACCGTCACCCTGAACTTGTTTCAGGGTCTCATAGATATTAGATGCTGAAACGAGTTCAGCATGACAAATTAAAATTAGTTCAGTGTAAACTTGTATATAAGTCCCCTTTTTCCATGATTGAAATATAAATATGTTTTTTCTATAATTATCCATGTAAATTATATTCAAAGGAGAGAAATTATGTCTAGAAAACCTATTATTGCAGGAAACTGGAAAATGAACTTGTGCAAATCACAAGCAAAAGAAGTTTTTGAAGGTGTTAAAAATTTCGTAAAAGATTATTCAGCAACTCAATTACCAACAATCGTTATTGCACCTGTATTTACATCAATCGCTGCTGTAGAAGCTGTTAAATGTGATTGCGGATGCTGCGGTACAAAAATTGCTATTGCAGGTCAAAATTGCCACTGGGAAAACTCAGGTGCTTTCACTGGTGAAATTTCTGTAGAAATGTTAAAAGATGCTGGCTGTGATTATGTAATCATTGGTCACTCAGAAAGACGTCAATATTTTTCAGAAACTGACGAAATGATTAACAAAAAAGCTAAAGCTATTTTAGCTGGCGGACTTATTCCTATTATTTGCTGCGGTGAAACTCTTGAACAAAGAGAAGCTGGCGAAACAGATACTTGGATTGCAGGTCAAATTAAAGCTGCATTAGAAGGAATTTCATCTGAAGATGTTGCAAAATCAGTTATTGCTTACGAACCAATCTGGGCTATCGGAACAGGTAAAACTTGCGATTCAGATGAAGCAAACAGAGTTATCGCTATGATTAGAAGCGTTGTTTCAGAAGTTGCAGGAAGTGAAGCTGCTGATTCTATCAGAATTCTTTACGGCGGTTCTGTTAAACCTTCAACAATCGAAGAACAAATGTCTAAATCAGACATCGACGGTGCTTTAATCGGCGGTGCTTCATTAAAAGCAGACAGCTTAAATGAAATTATCGAAAAAACAATGAAAATTGCAAGCTTAGTATAAGTTTTATATATTTTAGTCAAAAGACGGGGTTTTATACTCCGTCTTTTTGTGTAATAAAACTAAATAATTAATTTGCATTAAAGCATGTTTATTGTATTATAAGAACGGTTATACTAGTCTGATAGGTTTTACCCTAGTCTGGATGGCAGAAGGGGCGACTCTTTAATTTCGCTAACGGATGGGACAGTTTAACCCGTAGTACAATAAGTTAAAACAAAAGGAGAAAACCGATGCCAGTAGCATCTATGATTGAACTTTTAGAAGCAGGTGTACATTTCGGACACCAAACACAAAGATGGAACCCAAAAATGAAACCGTATATTTACGGTGCAAGAAACGGTATTTATGTATTAGATTTGCGCAAAACTACCGATTTGCTTGATAAAGCTTATGAAGTAGTTAGAGAATACGCATCTAAAGGAAAAAATATCTTATTTGTAGGTACTAAAAAACAAGCTGCTGAAGTTATTGCAGAAGAAGCTCTTAGATCAGGCGCTTATTACATCAACAGAAGATGGTTAGGCGGTATGTTAACTAACTTCGAAACTATCAGAGGCCGTGTTAATAAACTTAGAGAACTTGAAGATTTTATGAATTCAGGTCATGCTGAAAAATTACCTAAAAAAGAAATCGCTAAATTGAACAGAGAATTAGGTAAATTAAGCAAAACTTTAGGCGGTATCAAAGAAATGAGAGGATTGCCGGATTTAATTTTCATAGTTGACCAGAAAAAAGAAGACATTGCAATTCTTGAAGCTAACAAACTTGAAATTCCTGTAATCTGTTTAGCAGATACAAATGCTGATCCAGATGGCATCAACTACATTATCCCTGGTAATGATGATGCTATTCGTTCAATCAAGTTAATCACTTCTAAATTAGCTGATGCAGTTTTAGAAGGTAAACAATTGAGAGAAGCTAACGCTAATGCAAAAAAACTTGAATCAATCAAAGCTGAAGATGCGGGCGTTACTGTTGAAGAAAAAACTGAAGTGGTTGCAGAATAAATAGAAAACAGAGGTCAGGAAGACAAGAAGACAAGCTCGTTTCGTTAGCATAGCTCACATATAACAGCTTGACCTCCTGACATCTGTTCCTCTGAACTTCTAATAAATAAAGGAGAAAATTTAAATGAATATTACAGCTCAAATGGTAAA
>CATLEG010000044.1 GCA_949915775.1 uncultured Candidatus Melainabacteria bacterium
AATTTTACTTTGATTGCCTGCCAGATGTAAGACGGAAAAAGATAAAATTATTGCATGCGATAATTTGGTTAAGCCTAACAACTTACGCCTGGGAAGATTACGACTCCATTTGCGGAGCTTTTTATAACGGGATTATTAAACTTAATGAGGTGATAGGATGATAGAATTTTCACCATTAACAAAAACATGGATTCTTGATGTTGATGGCACAATTGTTAAACATAACGGTTATTTAATTGACGGTTATGATACTTTACTTGGCGGTGTTAAAGAATTTTTTAAAACAATACCTGATGAAGATAAAATTATTCTTTTAACTGCAAGAAAAGAAGAGTATTTGGAAGATTTAAAAAAATTTTTAAAAGAAAACAATTTAAGATATGATTACCTATTGACAGATATGCCTATGGGTGAGAGAATTCTTGTAAACGATAGAAAACCTTCGGGTTTAGATATGGCATTTGCCTTTAACAAAAGCCGCGACGAAAAATTGGAAATAGAATACAAAATTAATAAGGAGTTATAAATGACAGCAGTTTTGGAATCTCAAATAAGTTTAGATAAAGATTGTGCAATAAGAACTATAAACAGAGAAATAGATACTATAATTAAGCTTAGAGATAGTTTGGATGAATCTTTAACAGTAGCACTTGATGTAATGCAAAATGCAAGAGGCAGAATTATTATTACCGGAATGGGTAAATCCGGTCATATCGGTAAAAAAATTGCAGCTTCTTTAGCATCAACCGGTACTCCTTCATTTTTTGTACATCCGGCAGAAGCAAGCCATGGTGATTTAGGTATGATAACAGAAGATGATGTTGTAGTTGCAATTTCAAACAGCGGCGAATCAAAAGAACTAGTTGACATTTTAAATTATTGTAAAAGATTCGGAATCAGACTTATTGCTATTACAAAAAATCCGGAAAGTTCTTTAGGTAAAGCTGGAGATATAGTATTAAAACTTCCAAATAATGGAGAAGCTTGTCCTTTAGGATTGGCTCCAACAAGCTCTACGACAGCGACTCTTGTTCTTGGTGATGTTTTAACAGCAGGTTTAATTGAAAGAAAATGCTTTACAAAATCCGATTTTAATGCAAGACATCCGGGCGGAAAATTAGGTTCTATTTTACAAAAAGTTTCTGATTTAATGCATACTGGTGCAGAAATGCCAATTTTAGAAGAAAATTCTGATATGCAGCATGTTCTTTTAGAAATGACATCAAAACGTTTAGGTTGTGTAGGATTTATTAATAGTAATGGTGAATTAACCGGAATGCTTACAGATGGTGATTTGAGAAGATGTTTGTCTCCTCAAATTCTTGAAGAAAAAGCATTAAATCTTATGACTAAAAACCCAAAAACAATAACAAAAGATATTATGGCATCTGAGGCAATAAAAATTATGCATGATAAAAAGATTACAAATATTTTTGTTGTTGAAAATGGAAAACCTGTCGGCGTAATTCATATTCATGATTTGTTGAATAATGGAGTAGCATAGATGTATAAAAACGGGACCTTTAGCATTTTTGGTTTGCCGATTTATTCTTTACATAATAACTATGAAACATCAGACCGGACTCAAAGTTTTTTGGGCGGAATTGTATCTACTTTTAGAGCAAAGAGAGATTTCGGTAATTATGTTGAAAAAGATATAAAATTTTTTGGAAAATCTTTTCTAAAAAGAATTGATGACGGCATTTCAAGAACTTACTATTTTGCAGGTCGTCCAATAAAAAAGCTATTTTTATATCAAGAATTGAAACCGCTTTGTAAATTGATTGATGAGAAACATGATGATATATATATTTTAAATGCTAATAGCGGTGAAATTTATTTATTTTTAACTTATGTCGTAGAGGCAATTTTGAAAAAAAATGGAAGTAAATCTCCGCTTTTTATTGCAACAAAAAAATATCATTGCGATATGATTGATATGATTTGTCCGGAAATTCCATATATTTATCAGAAAAATGCGGGTAAAAAAATTGCAGCTTATTCTTTTAATATAGATAAACTGAGATTTTTTATGATATTTGATCATGCTCATTTTAAAAGGGTTGAAGCAAGAATTAAGAAAAATCCTGCCGGTTCTGTTCATTATTTTGATGAAATGCTTAAACGTTGTGAATTATCTAAAAATGATGTTGCATTTCGAAACGTTACAATCTCAAAAGATATTGAAGATTCTATGTTGAAAAAGGTTAGCTCTATAAATCTGAACCTTGATAAATTTGTATTCTTGGCACCGGAAGCTATGAGCTGCGAGATGTTAGGAGATGAATTCTGGGAAAGTTTAATAGATAAATATAAAAAAGACGGATTTGATGTGTTTTTAAATATTATGAGACCAATGGATATTTCTTGTGAATATAAAACTTGTTTTTTAACATATTCAGAAGCGTTTGCACTTGCAAAACTCTCAAAAAAAATAATTTCTTTAAGAAGCGGTTTTACTGAACTTTTAACTCAAACAAATACGCCAATGGATATTTTATTTACAAAATTTGGCGGAAGAAGTTCACTTGATGATATGTCAGTTGAACAAGTATATAAAGGATTTAATGTACAACGATTACCATATGTAAATAAAGAACTTATTAAAGAATATATTGCTTCAGAATATGATTATAATTTAGCAATTTGATGACGTTCAAGCATAACCATTAATATTGAAATATCAGCAGGTTTTACGCCGCCAATGCGCGATGCTTGAGCAAGAGTTTTTGGACGGATTTTTGATAATTTATCTTTTGTTTCTGATGATATATGATCTATTTTTGAGTAATCAATATCTTCAGGAATTTTAAATTTATCAAGTTTTCCGGCCTCTTTTACCTGTGATTCTTGACGTTTTAAATAACCTTCATATTTTGTTAAAATTTCAACTTGTTCTGCAACATCAAACGGAATATTTTTTGCACCTTCATCAATTTCTTTTAATAAAGTATAATTGACATTTGGACGCTTTAAAAATTCTGCGACTCTAATACCTCGTTCAAGATGTTCATCGTATTTTGCAAGAATTAAATTAATTTCATCAGTTGCTGGAATTTTTACATCTTTAATTCGTTCCATTTCTTGCTCAATTGCTTTTTGTTTGTTTGTAAATACTTTAAATTGTTCATCATCAATAAGTCCGAATTTTTTACCAATAGGTGTCAGGCGTATATCAGCATTATCTTGTCTCAATAGAAGTCTGTATTCAGAACGTGATGTAAGCATTCTATACGGATCTTGAATATCTTTTGTAACTAAATCATCAATTAATGTACCAATATAAGAAGAACTTCTTGATAGTTCAAGCATTTCAGAATTGTTTAAATAATTTACTGCATTAATACCTGCAATAAGTCCTTGTGCTGCGGCTTCTTCATAACCGCTTGTTCCATTGATTTGACCGCCGAAAAATAAACCTTGAATATTTTTAGACATCAATGAATGTGTTGTCTGAACTGCCGGTACATAATCATATTCAACAGCATAAGCCGGTTTTATAACATGAGCGTTTTCTAAACCCGGCAGAGTTCTTAACATTTTAACCTGAACATCAGCCGGAAGACTGCTTGAAAAGCCTTGAATATAAACTTCATAAGTACCTAAACCTTCCGGTTCAATAAAAATATGATGAGAAGGATTTTCACTGAAACGTACTATTTTATCTTCTATAGACGGACAATAGCGCGGCCCTACTCCTTGAATCAACCCTTGAAACATTGGTGATTTATCGAGGTTTGCTTTAATAATTGCATGTGTTTCTTCATTAGTGCGGGTCAAATAACAAGGTACCTGCGGACGTATTGGTCTATTTGGTTTAAATGAATAAAAATGTAGATTTTCATCACCTGGCTGAATTTGCATTTTTGAATAATCAATTGTTCGTTTATCAACACGCGGCGGAGTACCTGTTTTTAATTTCTTAATCTGAATTCCGTATTTTTGAAGACTTTCAGAAAGTCCGTATGCGGCTTTTTCACCTAACCTTCCGGCACTGTAAGAACGTAAACCTACAAATATTTTTCCGTTTAAAGAAGTTCCTGTAGTTAAAACGACAGCACGAGCTCTAAATTCTATTCCGAATTCATCAATAGCACCGGTAACTTTACCGTTTTCAACAATTAAATCTGTAATACAAGCCTGTCTTAAATAAATATTTTCATTATTTTCTATAATGTTGCGCATATAATCCATATATTGACGTTTATCGGATTGCGCACGTAAAGCTCTGACTGCTGGGCCTTTTGATGAATTCAACATCTTCATTTGAATGTAAGTTGCATCAGCGGCTTCTCCCATAACTCCGCCTAATGCATCAATTTCTCTAACTAATGTAGATTTTGCAGGGCCGCCGACTGCTGGATTACATGGCATAAGAGCAATATTATCAACATTTAAAGTTGCAAGCAAAACCTTAGAACCGAGTTTTGCAGCGGCGATAGCAGCCTCACAGCCAGCATGTCCGGCACCAACAACTATTATGTCGTATTTATTCTTCAAATAGCTCATACATATATTATATTACAAAATATAATAAAGCAAACATAACGCAAAGTGATAATGAACTTAAAACGAACCATGTGTGCATAACGGGGTGTTGATAAGACCAGATTTCTTTGATTGTAGTTGCAGCATTTTCTATTGTTTGCATCTTTCTTCTCCATATAAACTTTTTCGATACTGAATAGCCGAAAAACTTTTTCTATATTAATATCTTATCTATTAATCATTTTTGTTCATCACCTAATCGGTTGATTATTTATAACCTTTAGGATAATATACAGTTATGCGAGATTTAGAACTATTGATGCCGGCTGGCAATTTGGAAAAATTAGAATATGCGATTCGCTATGGTGCGAACGCTGTATACCTTGGTGTAGTTGACTTTAGCCTTAGAGCTATGAGAAAAGGCAGCCTGATTACTATGGATAATTTGAAAGAGGCTGTAGATTTAGCTCATAAACTCGGGGCTAAAGCTTATGTCACAATAAATATTTTTGCGTTTAACAATGATATAAAACAATTAGAAGCATGTATTGACAGATTTAAAGATGCAAAACCTGATGCATTTATTATAAGTGATTATGGGATTTTTAATCTGGTTAGAAAATATATACCAGAAATTCCCGTTCATATTAGTACACAAACTAATACTTTGAATTATGAAAGTGTTAAATTCTGGCGTGATTTGGGCGCAGAACGTGTGATTTTAGCTCGCGAACTGCCTATTAAAGATATTGCGGAAATAAGAAAAAATGTTCCAGATGTCGAATTGGAAAGTTTTGTTCATGGAGCTCAATGTGTATCTTTTTCCGGAAGATGCTTGTTAAGTGATTATTTTTCTAAAGGCGAAAGAAAAGCAAACCATGGAAATTGTTCTCAACCTTGCAGATGGAGCTACAAACTCGTTGAGGAAACAAGACCAAATGAGTTTTTAGAAATTAATCAAGACGGCAGAGGTTCGCATATATTAAGTCCTAAAGATTTATGTCTTGTAAAACAATTACCGGAATTGATTGATGCCGGTATTGATTCATTTAAAGTTGAAGGCAGAACAAAAAGCTTGTATTACGTTTCTGCTGTTGCAAAAGCATATAGACAAGCTATTGATGAAGTTTTGAAAAACCCTTCTGCTGATTTGGAAAAATATTTCTTGGAACTTCAAAAAGTTGGAAATCGCGGATATACAACCGGATTTGCACTTGGTGACAACAACGGCGAAAGTTATAGTTATGAAATTTCGAAAGGTCTAGCCGGCGCAGACTTTTTATGCGAATTCCAAGCGATTGACCTCCCTCCTGCCCTGACGGTCACCCTTCCCCATGGAGAGGGAAATTATTTTCCTGTCAAAATAAAAAACAAAATGCTTGTTGGTGATGAAGTTGAAATTATAACGCCGGATGAGCAGTTTATTGCAAAAGTAGAAGGTATAAAAACTGAAGACGGTGAAGATTTAGAATTAGGCAATACAAATGCTGATGTTTATATGAAATTTTCACAATCACCGAAAAATCCTGAATATGCACTTGTTAGAACTGTCGGTATAAAGTAAAAAGTTCAAGTGAGGTAAAATGTTTATTAAACCTGATTACAATTTAAAAAATATATATGAAATAAACTTAGAAGATTTAAAAAATCAAGGAATTAATGCGCTTTTATTCGATTTAGACAGTACATTAATGGGTTCTAAAACGGGTTGTTATACTCCTGAAACACTTGAATGGCTTGAAAAAGTTAAAAAAGATTTTTTTGTAGGAGTTGTTTCAAATAACGGCAATCCTGAATATATCAAAAAGGTTACATCATGTTCAGATTTCCCTGTAATTTTTGAAGCGCATAAACCAGATACTAAAGTTGCAAAGCATTTTATGGAAAAACATGGATTGAATCCTCAAACAACTTGTTTTGTTGGCGATAGACCGTTAACGGATATTTTATGCGGGAAATATTTAGGATGCAAAACTATTCTTGTTGATTCAATAACTGCCGATATTGAAAAACCTATTGTTCGTTTTGCACGTTGTCTTGAAAGATGCTGTATCAGATAGTTTTAAGCAAATATTTGAATTAACATGCCTGATAAAATACTAATTATTAAAAGTATTCCTATTATTTGTAAAGTATCTTTTATATTTTTGTTATCTTTAAATAAGACAAGAATTCCAAGTCCGGCATTAGAGAGTAATCCTGACATTACAGCCCCAAAGCTTATTGAACCTTTTATTAATAACATTGTTAGAGCAATTGAAACTGCACAATTTGGAATTAAACCTATAATTGCAGTTATAACTGGTTCGAAAAATTTAATTTTACCAAAAATTAACGGAAATATAGAATATCTTGAATAAAGTTCAATTAAAAAATTTAATCCGATTGTTATTGTAAGTATAAAAAGAAAAATATTGAAAGTGTGTTTTAGCGGATGGTATAATAAATCTCTTTTTCTTCTTATTTCAACACCATGATGACAGCAGCCTTCATGTTCTTGAGTGGATTCTTGTGCAATAATTATATATTTTTTATCTTTTAGAATAAAATCGATTAGATAACCCGCGCATATTGCTATTATAAGTTTTAAAGTAATAATAGGTATTACGTAATGGATTTTTGCTGGTTCGGCAAGTAAAATAGGTATTGCTTCATCTGATGTTGCAAGGTATATTCCAATTAAAGTTCCTTTAGTTATGAATTTTTTGATATATAAAGAACTTGCAATTACAGAAAAACCGCATTGCGGAATTATTGCGGCAATACTGCCGATTAAAGGTGCACTTTTCTCTGATTTTTTCATAAAAGAATTTATTTTTTCGGCATAAAAATATTCTATAAATTCAATTACAACAAATACTATAAATAACAACGGCAAAATATGAAAGCTGTCTATAATTGCATCTGCAAGCCATTCCGGCATTCCAAAACCTTCTATCATACCGTCAAAACCAGCAAAAATTCCTTCATTAATTGCATTCAATTTGTTCAAAAAATCAATAATCATAACTCAATAATACAAATATTTCGTGTTAAAATCAATATATGAAGAAAGTTGTTAAAAAATTAAAAAAAGGTTTAAAAGGAGAAATCGTTATCCCTGCTGATAAATCACTTTCTCATCGTGCGATAATATTATCTTCTCTTGCAAAAGGCAAATCTGTAATAAAAAATTTTTCTAACGGACAAGACCCGCTTTCTTCATTAAACATTTGTAAATCACTTGGAGTAGAGGCTGAATTTAAAAATAACAATTTAATTGTGTATTCTAATGGTAAATTTTCGATGCCAAATTCTATTTTAGATTGCGGAAATTCCGGAACAACTAGGAGATTCATGACAGGAATTCTTGCTGGTCAGAATTTTAATTCAATTTTAACCGGTGATGAAAGTCTTTCGAAACGCCCTATGAAACGTGTAATTGAGCCGCTGGAACTTATGGGGGCTGAAATTGTTTCTGATAATAATCATGCACCTTTGAAGATTTTTGGCCGAAATTTGCATTCTATAAATTATAATTCAAAACTGGCATCCGCTCAGGTTAAATCTTGTGTTTTACTTGCCGGTATGAATTGCGAAGGTAAAACAAGCTTTACTGAACCTTATTTATCACGTAATCATACGGAAATTATGCTTAAACATATGGGGGCTGAAATTTCTATCGATAAAACTACTGTCACAATAGAAAAATCTATCCTTGAGCCTTGTGAAATTGAAATTTGCGGAGATATTTCATCTGCGGCTTATTTTATTGCTGCCGGATTAATAGTCCCTGATTCTGAGATTATTTTGAAAAATGTCGGTTTAAATCCAACTCGTACAGGGATTATTGAAGTTGTTGAAAAAATGGGCAGGAATATTGAAATTCTTGATAAAAAAACAGTTTCCGGAGAACTTGTCGGTGATATAAAAGTTTCTTACTCTGATTTAAAATCTTGTATGATTGAGGGGGAAATTATCCCTAAACTTATTGATGAATTACCTGTAATCGCCGTTCTTGCAACTCAAGCAGAAGGTACAACTATAATAAAAAATGCACAAGATTTACGCAATAAAGAATCAGACAGGATTTCTTCAATTGTAAAAGAATTGAAAAAACTTGGTGCTGATATTGAAGAGACGATTGATGGGTTTATAATAAACGGAAAAACCAGACTTAAAGGCGGTTGTGAAGTTGAATCATATCATGATCATAGATTGGCTATGAGTTTGTATGTCGCAGGTTTAATCTCTGGAAATCCTTTAACAATCAATGGATTTGAATGGATAGAGATTTCTTTCCCTGAGTTTGAACAGCTTTTTGTTAAATGTAAACAAATGTAAACAACAAACCTATAAATTAAGCAATTTTCTAAGTTAAAAATTTTTTATATATACAAGGTTAGGTTAATTTAGAAAAGGTAGGTTTGTTATGGTAGCAAATTATGGAATGTATCCTTATGGTATGAATCCTTACGGAATGAGTTCATCATCTATGAGTGATGATTTTATGTATAATGCAGCATTAAATTCTAATCCTCAGCAAGCTGCAATGCAACAGGCTGCGATGCAAGGTTATCAACAACCTCAAGTTGATTCGTTCCAAAAACAAGGAACAGGTTTAGATACCGGTTTGAAATTAGCAGCAGTTGGCGGAGCCGGTGCAGGAGCCGGTGCATATTTCTTGGGAGATAAATTAGGAACAAACTTTTTAAAAGATGGCAAATTCTCTGATGATGTATTAAAAGCTGTTGATACAAATATCGAAGAAGTTGCAAACGCAAACATCGAAAAAGAATTATTACAACAAAAAGATGCAATTGCTAAAAAATATGGATTTAAAGATGCTAAACAATATGAATCAGTAAAAAAATATTTAGATACTGTTGATGAAAGTAAACTGCCTAAAAAGGTTCAAAATATGATACAGCAGCAAAAAGCTAATGTATATAATATGGAAAAAGAATGGGCAAATTTGATTGAACAAAATCGCGAAGCTATTGCTGAAAAAGCTCTAAAACAAGCACAAAAAGATAACTTTGCATATCAAAAACAAGAACTTGCAAATTTAACAAAACGTAAATCGTTATTAGAAGGTTTGGCAAAAGATGCAAAACCGGCACAGATTGAAGAATTAATTAAAAATAATCCAAAAGTATTCGGTATTGAAGCTACAGAAGCTGCAGCTATTGAAGCTGAAGCAAAATCTTTAGCAGGAAAATATGTTGACAGAGCAAACGCACTTGCAAAAGTTACTCCTGAGGTTACAGCAACTGAAAATACTGTTAAAAATTTGAGAACAACTTTGAATGGTAAAGTCGCAAATTACTGGGATGATACTACAAAAGCTTTTAAAGCTGGTGCACCAGAAGAATTAACAAAAGCGGCTAAAAACTTCAAACTTACAAAAGCTGGAAAATACGGCGCAATTGCAGCTGGTGTAGGGCTTGTTCTTGGATGGATGTTCGGTAAATAAATATACAACCCCTAAAAAAGCAAGGCTAAAGGTATTTAGGAAAATCGTCATTCTGAGCGATAGCGAAGAATCTCAATAAAATGGGATTCTTCGGGCTAAAGCCCTTAGAATGACACAATTTTTATGTATTGTATGTAAAAGTTAAATACTTTGCTTTTATGTTATAAATATTTGTATGAGCAAATGTTTAAGTTTTAAACCGCAAATAAATAAAAAATCTAAAATATTGATTCTCGGTTCAATGCCCGGAATTAAATCTCTTAATGAACAACAGTATTATGCACATCCGCAAAATCGGTTCTGGAAAATAATAGGACTTTTAACCGGTAATAAAGATTTAGAAAAAACTGATTACAAAAACAAAATAGAAGTTATATTAAATAATAATTTTGCATTATGGGATATTATAAAACAGTGTAGTCGTGATGGCAGTCTTGATTCTGCGATTCAAAATGAAACACCTAACAATATTCCAAAATTATTAGAAAAATTTCCGAATATTAAAATAATTTGTTTAAATGGGAATAAAGCGTATTCTGCATTTAAAAAATATTTTCCGGAACTGTTAGCAAATCCAAATTTAAGGATTTATAAAATGCCATCTACAAGTCCTGCAAATGCTCGTTTTCAAATGCCTGAATTAATAAAAGAATGGAAAGATGTATTAAACTAGCAAAATTTTTTATTTACAAGTTTTAAGTAAATATGTTTGTTCCAAAAATCTCATTCTCAATTCCATTACAAATTAATACGGTATCAAATAAAAGAGATACCGGAATTAGTTTTGGCAATTCTTTGGAACATGATGTTTTTACTCATAATTCAGAAATAGATATTAATAGACTTAAAGGTTTGGATATTCCTCATTTTAGGTTGATTGATTCAAAATCCGTCAGAGGAATGTGTCTGGCAAAGAAAAATCCGCAAATATTTACAGAACTTGCAGAATCCGGAATTAATACCGTAATTGATTTGAGAAAAGAAGGCAGTAATGAATCCGGTTATGCGAAAAAATGTCATGAAAATGGACTTGAGTATTTTAATTTTAAAATAAAAGAAAATATGAGCTTTTTTAATTTGCCCGGTACGAAAAAAGAATCGGCTATTGAGTTTAAATTATTGATGGACGACTTTGTAAAACAACTTAAACATTTTTTCTGTTTAATGGATAGCGGCGGAGCTTATATGGGGTGCCTCTTGGGACTTCATAGAACTGATCTTGCAGTTTGTATGAATTATTTGTTAAATCCCGAAGAACCTCAAACACCGCCGACTCTTTCTCATATGTTTTATAAAGATGAAACTAATTTTACAAACAAACGTATCGGCTCAATAAAAAATCTTTTAAGAAACTTATCAGAAAAGCATCGAGAATACTTAGGTCTACCCAAAAATTATAAAGAGATTTTTGATAACAGAATTGCAAAATTGAGACTTATGAATCTTGTATAAGTCCTTTGTATAACATCTTCCTATAATTTTAAAATTATGATACAATTGATTTATGGAAGAATTTACACATTACACAGTAATGAAAAATGAGGCTGTCGACGCGCTGGAATGCCAATCCGGGAAAATTTATGTCGATTGCACACTTGGCGGAGGCGGACACAGCGGACTTATACTGAGCCGCATTCAGCCTGACGGAAGACTTATTGCTTTTGATGTCGACGAAGATGCAATAAAAGCCTCTACTGAGCGTTTAAAAGATTACAAAAACTTAACTATTGTAAAAAGTTCTTATACAAATATTAAAAAAGTTTTACAAGAACTTGGTATTGAAAAAATAACAGGCGGCGTGCTTTTTGACCTTGGTGCCTCCTTCCATCAATTTCACAAAGGCGAACGCGGATTCTCATTTTCTAAAGAAGCACCACTCGATATGCGTTTCAATCAGGACGCTGAATTCTCCGCATACGATGTTGTAAACAATTACAGCGAAGAAGATTTGGTGAGAATATTTTCAGAATACGGTGAAGAAAGGTTTTCGAAAAGAATTGCAAAAAAAATTGTCGAAGTTAGAAAGCTTAAAAAACTTGAAACGACAACCGAATTGGCAAATTTAATCGTCAACTGCACGCCGCATGTAAAATCGTCAATTCACCCGGCAACACGCGTTTTTCAAGCGATTCGCATTGAAGTTAATCAAGAGTTAACAAATGTAAAAAATACATTGAATGATGTGTTGGATTTATTGGGGGTTGGTGCTATAATAAGTGTAATAAGTTTTCACTCGTTAGAGGATAGAGTAGTGAAACACTTATTCAAATATCACTCACAAAGGTGTCACTGCGACAAATCACAAATGATTTGTCATTGTCCACCTCCAAAACTGGAACTTGTTAATAAAAAACCTATAGTTGCAAGTAATGAGGAGATAAATATTAATCCACCATCAAGGAGTGCTAAACTCAGAATAGCCAGGTGTATCAGAGACTTTTAATAGTTGGGGTAGAACAATTGAATACAGCAAGAGTAAGATCAGAAGAAGTTATTACAAAACAAAGGGATTATACAGAAAATCCCATAGAAAGTCAGGTTATTGAAGGTTATTTTCAAAAGGAGATTTCGCAAAAGGCTATGGCTATAAGAAAAGTAAATAAAACATTATGTGCACTATTAGAAGTTGCAATATTATTTGCTTTTATAAGTTATTATTTTGCAATGTCAAACGAACTTACTCTTAATAAATTAAGCCGTCAAATTACAACTCTTAATGATGAAAACGCTGAATTACAGAACAATTTAGATAGATTAAAATCATTCAATAATGTCGATAACAAAATGATGCAGAACAATACATTATCTAAAGCAGCAAAGGTTATCGAAGTTCAAGCTGTAAATTCAACCGCTCCAGTCGATACCAAATCTGTTAAAACCGCATCTTTTGATTGGGCTGTCGGATATTAATTTATAATTGTATATCATTGCAATGAAACGTACGTGACATTCGGCATTTATGGTACAATTGTACCTTGCTTTTTGCTTTTATATTTACCCTAATTAACAAAAAAAAAGGAGCCGGTGCCTTTTTAGGCTGAAGCCCCATTGGAATTAAGAATAGCTGGAAGTATGAAAAAGATTTATGATTATATTTAAAGTAATAGTAATAATTTATTCAATTAGCTATCTGTCTAATCTTTCAAATACATTATTAACTTTAGTTTGAAATTTCCCATACTAAAGTATGAACTTTTGTAAAATTTATTAAAGTTTTTTCTGACTTGTGCCGTAAAAGATTATGAAGGCATGTATAGTAAGGATAATTTCATGAAAAAAGAAGAGAAAAATAACGGAATTTCACTGTTTTCGCAGTCTGAATATTTAATTGATCAAGATCCTATCGAAGAAATTTTTGCACTAAATTTAGGTGATTTTATTGCAGAAAATCTTATTTCAGAAGATTTGGCAAAAAAAATTGGAGCAAACATTAAAGATAAAAAAGCCGGAATTATTAATCAATTAAAAGAATTAATATCTATTTATTCTTTACAAAATACTTTGTGTGTTTTGAATTTTGATTCAAATCAAGAACAGGCAATATATACATCTATAGCATACTCAGTTAAACAGATGCTTGAAATTGAAGCATGCCATATTTATCTTGAAAAAAATAATAAATTAGAACTTACCGGTTCAACTTCTGATTTTGAAAAAGAATTTATTATTGACGAAAACTCAAGTGCAGGCAAAGCCTTTTTGTCAAAAGAAACTGTTTTTGAAGATGTTATATCTGTCCCAATGCATTGCAATATTAAATCAGTTGGGGTTATTATTATCGAAAATAATTCTGATAAAATAATTAATGAAGAATATATTCAACTTGTTGAAAGTATAGCAATACTTTTTGCTACATCTGTTACTTTACAACAAACAATTGATGAAACTAATAGACTTATTGAGGATGAACAGTCCTATGTTTCTGATTTGCAGCATATAAGAGCTGAATTAACAGCATTAATCGGAGACTTATGTGATTATCAACAAAGTTTTGTAGAACATCTTGCAAATGCGGTTGACACAAAAGGCGGTTATAAAGTTTCACATTCTAAAAATACCGCAAATCTTGCAAAACAAATTTGTAAACAAATCGGGCTTAATGAAAAGACTACAGATTTAATATATTATGCCGGTTTATTACAAAATATTGGTAAAATCACATTATCTGAAGAAATTTTTACAACAAACGGAAAACTTTCCTCAAAAGATATTCAAAAAATTCAAGAACATGCCAATGTCGGTGTTCATTTATTAATGAATATTAATTTCTTATCTGAAGTTGTTCCATATATTACGTATCAAAAGGAAAGATTTGATGGAACAGGTTTGCCTGAAGGTTTAAAAGGACAGTCAATACCATTTGGCTCAAGAATTATTGCAGTAGCTGATGCATATTCAGCAATGACATCTGACAGACCATATAGAAAAGCAATGGATACTGAAAAGGCTCTTGAAATTGTTAAATCTGAAACCGGTACAAAATGGGATCCGGTAGTTGTTGAAGCATTAGAAAATATTGTAAGATAAGAGCACTATTGAGCGGAATAAGGTAATGGTTGAAGACTTAAAATTATTTGAAGAAAGCAAAGTTCGTTCATATTATGACGAAAATACTAAACATTGGTATTTTTCTATTATTGATATAGTAGGCATTCTAACGGAAAGTAAAAATCCACGCAGGTACTGGAGTGATTTAAAGATAAAACTTACTGACGATGAGGGTTTTAGTCAACTGTACGAAAAAATCGTACAGTTGAAATTAATAGCTCCTGATGGTAAAAGAAGGGAAACTGATTGTGCTGATGTTGAAACTCTTTTGCGTATAATTCAGTCCATTCCTTCAAAGAAAGCAGAACCCGTTAAACAGTGGCTTGCTAAGGTTGGTTATGAACGTATGAAAGAAATGGCAGACCCTTCAACAGCCATTGATAGAGCAAGAGAGACTTATAAGAAGTTAGGCAGGTCTGATAAGTGGATACAGCAGAGAATGACTGGTCAAGAGACTCGGAATAAATTGACTGACTACTGGAAAGACCACGAAATTACAGAAGGCGAAGAATACGCTATCTTAACTAACATCATTCATCAAGAGTGGAGTGGGTTATCAGTTAAAGAACATAAAGATTTAAAAGGCTTGAAATCGCAAAATCTTAGAGACCACATGAGTGAAGCTGAACTTATCTTTACAGCATTAGCCGAACTTTCAACAAGACAAGTAGCTGAAAGCGAAAATGCGGCAGGCATGTAAGAAAACAAACAGGCTGCTATTAAAGGTGGTAAGGTTGCAAATAGAGCAAGAAAAGACTTTGAAGAGACAACTGGTCAAAAGGTTGTAACAGGTGATAATTTCTTGCCTGCAAGTAACAAGCCCAAACAGATTAAAAAGAAAGATTAATTTTAAATATCACCTAGTTTTGACACCGATATTACCTAGTCATAACACCATAAATTTTAGAACCCATTAAACATTCAGTCTTTGAAGATATCATTAAGTTTAATAAAAACAATGCACATTATTTTTCTAGGTTCGAACTCTCACAAACGCAATCAGAGAGCATAAAAAAAGCACCCGAAAGTGCTAATTTTAAAAATGGCGGGAACGACGAGGCTCGTGTCTTGCTCGGTCGCGTATAACGGCAATTCCGCGTTTTGCAAATGTGTTTTCAACACAAACGCAAAAGCGCTCCAGCCTCAGCTCCCTCGCGCAACTCGCAAATATGACAAGTCCTCGCCATTATCATTCCAATTAAAAAAGTCCTACAAAAGCAGGACTTTTTTAATTCGGGAACGACGAGGCTCGAACTCGCGACCTCATGCGTGACAGGCATGCGCTCTAACCAAACTGAGCTACGCTCCCATTTATTTTTCTTGTGCCGAAATCTCTCGACACTCTTATTATAATATAGTAAAAAAATTTTTGCAAGAGGTTTTTTATTTTATTTTTATTAAAAACTGTAACATTTATAAGAATTTATATCAATAATTGTTTTTAGCTAACTTTATTATTTTGTGATGAATAATAATGTTTCTTTCAATGGTAGATGTCCTCAAATTCGTGATGCTCAATGGATTGCTCGTAAAGTTATTAGTGAGTATCCTCATATTTCTACATCCAGGCTCGGTAAACAAATTACAGAAATCCAAAAAAATAATGTGGATGTTTTTTGTAAGTTTATGCAAAGTAAAAGGAAATTTAGTGGTATAAAACCTCAATCCCAAAAAGAAAATATTATTTTTAGAATATTTGATTGGCGAACAACATTCAGTGATAAAATAGATAATGCTAGAAATGCTTGGGTTCCAACCTCTAAAAATGAATCGGGATTTATTAATAATCTTATTAATCAGCTTAAATATGAAAAGGTAGGTAACTGTGGTGAAGATGCCATGCTTTCTCAAGCCATATTAAAAATTAATGGGGTTGAAAATGCTTACACTGCTAGTTTAAGAGTTGATGGCGCGCCAATTGACCATTGTGTTTGTGTGTTTAATAAAGATGGTTCTATTTTTGATGGAACTGTCAATAAGAATACTATTATTATTGATCCTTGGTTCGGGGGGGGGGAGGCAGAATTCCCAAAAAATAT
>CATLEG010000045.1 GCA_949915775.1 uncultured Candidatus Melainabacteria bacterium
TAATGTTCCCTCTCCTGTGGGGGAGGGCTAGGGAGGGGGCTAGTTTGAGATTCTTCGCTACTCGTAATGACGCTTTAAAATTATACCAACACCTGATGGGAGAGTGCCTTTGGCACCTCAGAATGACAAATTGAGATGCTGAAACAAGTTCAGCATGACGAAAAACTGCAAGTCCTCGGCCTAGGCCGCTAACTTCTTCCAACACATTATAAACAGCACCAAGAACTAGTGGGAAGGTGTTTTCGACACTGCGCATAACACCCTCTCCCGAATTCTTACAACTCGCAAGCTCATTGAGAATTCTACCCTCTCCCAGAGGTAGAGGGAAAACAATACCAAACACATCATTAACTCGCCAAAACCTTTGGGCTACGCACGTAGTGCCCCCCCCCGACGGGATTTTTTACCAATTTTTTCAACTCTTCTAATGCGTTCTTAATTCTCTTCATATGCTAAGTATAACTCATTTAGCTATAAATTTCAATCCTAAGACTACAAATTTCCTATTATTGCACGTGTAAAATCTGTAGTTGTTGCATTTCCTCCTAAATCAGCAGTACAAATCCCGCTTTTTAAGGTTTTGTTTAATGCATTTTCAATTTTATCTGCATAAATATTTTCACCAATATATCTAAGCATTTCAATTGCAGATAATAAAAGGGCTGTAGGATTTGCTTTATTTTGTCCCTTGATATCTGGGGCAGAACCGTGAACAGGTTCAAATACCGCACAATCAATACCAATATTTGCGCCCTGAGCAACACCTAATCCGCCAATAAGACCGGCACACAAATCAGATACTATATCTCCATACAAATTTGGTAAAACAAGAACATCAAATTGAGTTGGATTTTGTACCAATTGCATACAAAGATTATCAACAAGAATTTCACGCTTTGCTATTTGAGGGTAATTATCAGCAACTTTCCTAAAACATTCTAAAAACAAACCGTCTGATAGTTTCATAATATTAGCTTTAGTAACAACACAAACTTCTTTCCGTCCGTTTTTAACCGCATAATCAAATGCGAATTTTGCAATTCTTTCCGATGCTTTGCGAGTAATTATTTTGATACTTTCTGCGGTATCAGCATCAACCTGTCTTTCAATTCCTGCATACAAATCTTCGGTATTCTCACGAACGACAACAATATCTACATTATCAAACTTTGTTTTTACATTAGGAAGATTTTTACAAGGTCTGAGATTTGCATATAAATCAAGTTCTTTTCTCAATTGAACATTAACTGAACGAAAACCTTTACCAATAGGAGTAGTTACAGGTGCTTTTAACGCAACTTTATTTTTCTTTATAGAGTCTAAAACTCTTTGCGGTAAAGGTACACCTTCTTTTTCTATCACATCTGCTCCGGCAGTTTGAATATCCCAATCAATTTTCAATCCGGCAGCTTCAATAATTTTAACAACAGCATCCGAAATTTCAGGTCCTATTCCATCTCCATTAATTAATGTTATCGTTTTCATTTTTCCTCACAATATGTAAACATCTTTCAAACTTTTTAAAAAATCCGCAATTTGTAACGGTCAAACTGTCTTCCAGATAAACAACCCCAAGCCCTAAAGCAGTTAAAAGCGGGCAAGAAACACCTTCTGCATAATTTTTACAATTAATACATTGGTCGTCATCTTCTATAAAAACTTGTCCATCGTCACAATACATAAGTTGATTATACAACTTTAGATGCAATTTGTAAATTAATACTTTTCTGGAGGCCCATCTGGATTAATTTTTTCTTTCCAGGCTTTTATAATACGTTTTTTAATAGTTTCAACATCTTTAGAATCATATTTTTCAAAATTTCTTGGCATATGAATATAGCTCCATGCGGCTCTAATATGTTCTTCTGTATCAATAGGATATTTATTATTAACTGGATCTGCAAATTTTACATCGCCATATTCATTCAAACCTCTGTTTTTATAGACATCATCACGTTTTTCCATAGGTTTAAAATAATCTTTAATTTATAATTTTTCACCCGCCATGTTTACATATCTTAATAATAATAAAAAATCATGCAATTCTTTAAACAAAAAAAACTTTATATAAGTAAGGTAGGTTAAAAAGGTTAGAATTATGGTTAGTATTGGCAGAATAGCTAATAGCACTGGCAGATTGTTATTTGATCCCGTATTTACGGAAAAAGCAACTGAAGCAATAAAACTATCCAGAAAAACACATGGATGGAAAAATTTTCATAAACAAGTTTATGACGGTTTTTCCATAGCTGAAAAAGAATCTCTTCGCCAAAATCCAAATCTATGGAAAGGCATGAAAAATTCGCTTACAACATTTCCGGGTGCTGTAAAAGGAGCCTGGAGTAATGCGCAAGGTTTTGGAAAATTTAAAGCAATAGGTAAAGAATTTTGGAAACGAATGCCGCTTATCGGTGGAATCGTGATGGTTGGTTTTGAATTACCTAATATATTATCAGCATTCCAAGATAAAGGATTAGTTGGAGGCATAACAGAAGTTGCAAAATCAGGCAGCAGATTAATAGGCAGCATGGCCGGTTTTGCAATAGGTCAAGCACTAATACCGATACCTGTTGTAGGCGGACTAATAGGCGGTGTTATCGGAGAGTGGCTAATTGGCAAGATTGTTGGTAAAAGCCACACAGAAAAGAAACAGGAAATGCAAGAAGCATTAGCACAATCAAATAATGCCGAACAGCAAGCTCTTGCGCTTCAACAAATGCTTGCACAGCAGAATAATCCTTATGCACAATTTGCACAAAATCCGTACGGAAATTATAATATTCCGCAAGCAACAATGACACCGCAGCAGATTATGCAGTTACAACAGATGTTATATCGCGGAGGAGGTCTAAACAATCCTATGGAGCAAGACTTTATGGCAATGACATCCGGAATTAACAGATTAAATTATATGGTTTAAGAGATTTTGTTAACATTTATTAACAAAATCTCTTATTTTTAGCAATTATACATTGTAGATATTTTTTATATATATACGGGGAAAATAAAAAGAAAAACAGCAAAATTTTTTGCTGCGGGGATTTTTGGAGAAAAATGGATACTAATCTAAAAAAAGATTTTATGACTTTAGCGGGACTGCCTGAAATTGTAGACAGACAATTTTCAGATAGGGTAAGAGACCTTGGACCGGAAATGGCAATGGGTATGCCTTTATTTTTGGCAGGTCCAAAACTTTTTCAATATGCCGCAAAACCTTATAGCGTTTGGTCTCAATCAAAAGCTAATAATATAAGTTTTTCTCAAGCTTGGAAAGATGCATCTGCGGCAAACAAAGCTAAAAAACAAGCATTAAACTATTTAAAAGACAAAAACAGTCTATGGCAAACATTAAAGAATAAGCATCAGTTTGGAAACTTAACCACAATCAGCAATTCAATTCCAACTGTTGATCCAAATGGAGCCGCTAATCTTACCGGAAAAGATTTAATTAAATACAATAACAATGTTGCAAAAAGACATTTTTATAATGAAGCACAACAACTTATTGATGAAGCAAAAGCTAAAAAAATGACAGGCAAACAACTTAAAGAGCAAATGAAAAAGATTCGTGCTGCAATGGCAAAAGGTGATGTTCAAATTAACAATGCCGTAGCTAACGGCACTATTAAAAAGACATCTGCTTTAGGTAAAGCTAGTCATTGGGCCAAAAAGAAAACTGGATATTATAAAGTAAAAGGAAAACTTTTAAGCAGTCCGAAATACGGTGCAAGAGTATCTTCAGGTTTAAGACTTGCAAAAGCCGGAGCAAAAGGCGGCGGACTTATGGCTATAATATATGGTATAACTGAAATTCCAAAAATTATTGACTCATTTGGCCACAGCAGCCAAGCCGGTACAAAACAAGTTGTTAAATCTGCAACCAATGTAGCTACAGGAGTTTTAGGTTATGCAGCAGGTTCAGCCGCAGCCGGAGCGATTGCAGGTTCAGTATGTCCGGGCATTGGTAATGTCGCAGGTGCAATTATCGGATTTGTCGGAGGTTGTATCGGAGGTATGCTTGCTAAATATGCAGCCGACAAAGTTGCTGATAGCATAACCGGTGACACAAATACATTAGACAGAAGTGAAGGCGAAATCGCTAGAGAAAATGAAACTAAAAAAATTATAGAAACTCCGGAAGGACAAGAAAATCTTTTAGCTAAAGTCGAAGAAAATGCAGAGAAAAACGATGGTTTTAGCTCACAAGAAGAATTAGAGGCATATCAAAATATTATAAATGCAAAAAACCAGGAAATTCAAGCCGCTCAAGAACTTGATGATGAATTACCTGATTATGATTTTACAAACTGCTTTTCAAGTGTCGTATAAAAAAGCCCGCCTAAAGCGGGCTTTTTATCAGCAAGCTGATACGTGGAAATCTCTTTCTGCTTTGAAAGTAGAACTTTCAAAAATAAACTTTAATAATCTTTCAATTTTAGCTTCCATTGTGGAAACTTCTGCTTTTAAAGCTTTATAGCTTTCTTCTTTAACATCCTTAAGTGCTTTTTCAAAAATTTCGTCATGATACATTTGACACATCTCCTTTTTTTTTAAGTTATTTACTTCACATATTCCCATAACGGCATTTTTTTCACAGAACTTTAATAAAAATAAGAATATTGTTACAAAATTTATCATTTCTACAAAATAAAAAAATTTTAATGTAGAATGTATAGAAAAGGGGAAAAATAATGGCGACTGATTTTTTAACAAGCTATGACTATTATTCAAGCCGACGTGATATGGAAATTATATCAACAATCGTCGATAAATTAAAAAAAATTCTTGAAGAAGATAAGCTGCAACCTCAGCCATTATTTTTAAAAACTTCTGAAAATCTTATTTTAAATATTGCAAGAAAAGTTGTTCAGGAAAAAAAGAAAACTTTTTTAATAGGGATTACAGGTGAAAGCGCATCCGGAAAAACTGTATTTGTAGATAACACAATAAAAGCATGTGTTAAGAAAAAAACCGAAGGTATTTATACAGTAATTCGTTGTGATGATTATTATAAAGACACTTCAAAAGAACTCAAAGAAGCCGGAAGTTATGAAGAATTATTTAAAACCGGATTTAGTTTTGATACACCTGATGTTATCGATTTAGATTTAATGAAACATCATCTTATCGAACTTAAACAAGGACATCAAATTACATCCCCGAAATACGATTTTGTAACTTGCGAATCTCATCCGGACGGAGACGTAAAAAAACCGGCAAAAGTTATTTTAACTGAAGGTTTATATGTTTTGAACGAAGGTGTAAGAGATGTTATGGATGTTAAGGTTTATGTTTATACACCATTGGAAGTTATAAAAGACAGATGGTATAAACGTGCTGCCCAACGCGGTAAATCCGGCGCTGCGGCAGATTTACAATTTGCCGACGTAAACAAAACCGCACAACAATATATTCGTCCGGCATATCAAATTTCAGATGCCGTTATTAACGGGATGGTTTCTCAAGAATATATTCAGGAAATTACTGATAAAATACTTTATACTTTATCAAATCTTGATTAATTATATTAACAACTTGTAAAATACCCATCATATTAAAATTTATGTATTATAATAATAATTAAAAAAGATTCTTCGATATTTATATTATTCTGAGCGATAGCGAAGAATCCTGAAAAAAGACCTCAGAATGACTAATATATAAGGGATAGAGACTTGGAAATATCTAAAAATAATAATATAGTAACATCGGAGCAAAAAACAACTTCAAAACAATATTATTTTATAGCAATAGGCGGAGTAGGAATGAGCGGGCTGGCAAAGTATTTGCTTGAAAACGGATGCGATGTGTCCGGCTCTGATATTGTTGATAGTAAATATATTGATAAATTAAGAAAATTAGGTGCAACTATACATATAGGTCAAAAAGCGGAAAATGTTCCAGAAGATGCAATTGTCGTTGCAAGTACAGCAATCAGAGAAGATAATCCTGAAATGATAAGAGCTAAAGAGTTGGGATTAAAAATATATCACCGCTCTGATATTCTGGCGGAAATCTCAAGATTGGGTAAATTCTTTTTGGGATTTTCCGGAACACATGGTAAAACGACAACCAGCGGACTTTGCGCTTATGTTTTAGAAAAAGCAGGTTTGATACCATCTTATGTAGTCGGCGGCCTTTTACCCGATATTGGCTTAAACGCACATTGTCAGAACGGTAAATTTTTCTGTGCTGAACTTGATGAAAGTGACGGTACAATTGTCAAATATTCACCAAACATCTGCGTTGTCAATAATTTGGAAGCAGATCATTTAGATTTTTATAAAGACGGATTAAAATCTATTCTTGAAACTTTTGAAAAATTTATATCAAATATGTCAGAGGATTCTATTTTATTGGTCAACAAGGATTGTAAAGGTGCAATGAGCTTACATAGCCATAAAGCAATTACGTTTGGGCTCTCTGACGCTGATTACACTGCAAAAAATATTGAGTTTAAGTCTGATTGCACGACATTTGATGTTTATTATAAAAATAATTTTTTAACAGATTTAACAATTATATTACGTGGAAAACATAACGTTTATAACGCTTTATCAGTTATTGCGAGTTTGCATCAGGCAGGTGTTGATATTCGAAAAGTTAAACCGCATTTTGCAACCTTTTCAGGTATGGGCAGACGTTTTCAAAAAGTCGGAGAATTTGACGGCATAACAATTTTTGATGATTATGCGCACCATCCAACAGAAATTAAAGCAACACTTTCTTCAACTGAAGGTATGGAAGATAAACATATTATTGCAGTTTTTCAACCTCATAGATATACAAGATTAAAAAATCTTTGGAACGAGTTTTTGGATGCTTTTTCAAGTGTTGATAAAGTTTATGTAACTGATGTTTACGCAGCATCTGAAGATGTAATTGACGGTATTAATTCTGAAAATTTTGTCAAAGAATTATCTTCTCACGTTAATTGCGAATATATTTCAGGCTCAATTAAAGATGTTGCAAAAAAATTATATCCGCAATTAAAAGAAAATGATGTAATTATAGGCCTCGGCGCCGGTACAATTACAAATCTTGGAAAAGAACTTCTGACATTAAATGAAGAGGTTATGGAAATTGCTCGTTGAATATGATTTTGAGATAAAAAAACATACATCTTTTAAAATCGGAGGAAAAATCGCAAAAATGATTTTCCCTGAAACTATTGACGAATTTATCCAAAGCTTAAAAGAATATCCTCAGGCTTTTGTTGCAGGAAATCTATCAAACACACTTGTTTCATCAAAAGGTTTTGGTGGAATTTTAATTTCTACTTCAAAGTTAAACGAGATTAAAATTGAAGGTACTAAAGTTATAGCAGGAGCAGGAGTCAAAGGTCCAAAACTATCTCAAACAGCTGCCGAAAAAGGACTTTCCGGACTTGAATTTATGATAGGTTTCCCTGGTTCTGTCGGCGGTGAAGTCTATATGAATGCGGGAGCAAACGGACAGTGTGTGGCAGATGTTTTAAAATCTGCCAAAATTTATTGTCCCCAAAAAGGTTTAATTACCTTGACTGATTTGGGATTTGGCTATAGAACTTCAATTTGTCAGAAAAAAAATTATATTGTCCTTGAAGCCGAATTTGAATTAACTCCGCGCGAGGGTGTAAAAGAAAAGATGGAAGAAAATCTTGCGTTTCGCAAATCTCACCAGCCATCTTTAGCTTTACCTAATTGCGGAAGTATATTCAAAAACCCAGAAGGTTATTCTGCTGGCAAGCTTTTAGATGAATGCGGCGTAAAAGGGCTTTCTGTCGGCGGGGTTAAGGTTTGGGAAAATCACGCAAACTTCATTGTTAATTATAATGACGGCACGTCAAGTGACGTTATAAATCTTATGCGCGAAATGCAAAAAAGAGTTAAAGAAAAATTTAATATTGAATTAAAACCTGAAATAAGGTTTTTGGGAGAGGAATTATGATAGATAAGAATGCAAAAATAGCAGTATTGGCAGGCGGAATGTCATCTGAAGCTGAAGTTTCAATGCGCTCGGGCAAGGGTTGTTATGAAGCTTTAAAAAGACTTGGATACAAAAACGCAGAATTAGTTGTAGTTGATGAAAATATTGCACAAAAACTTAAAAACGGACATTACGATATTGCATATAATGCACTTCATGGAAAATACGGTGAAGATGGCTGTATTCAAGGATTACTGGAAATCCTGAAAATTCCTTATACAGGATGCGGTGTTATGGCAAGTTCTGTTTGTATGAATAAAGAATATACAAAAAGAATTTTATCAACTTGCAAAGATATTCCGTTGATTAAATCAGTTTTTGTCAGAAAAGGTGATGATGTCAAAGAAAAAACAAAAGATTTGAATTATCCTTTAATTACAAAACCCGTTTGCGAAGGTTCAAGTTTTGGCATGACAAAAGTAAATACTCCTGATGAACTTGAAAAAGCTTACGAAGATGCAATTAAATATAATGATGATGTTCTAATTGAAGAATATTTGGTTGGAATTGCGGCAACAGTCGGAGTTTTAGAGGGAAATAACCCCTCGCCCCTTGAGGGAGAAGGTAAGGGAGAGGGGGCAAAACTCTTTGCAACCGAAATTCTTGAGATGCGTCCGAAACACGAATGGTACGATTACGAGTGCAAATATACAAAAGGTATGACTGAATTTGTTCTGCCTGCCGAGCTAACAGATGATATGACCCAAAAAGTTAAAGCAATTGCATTGAAAGCTTTTGAAATTGCAGGATGTTCAGGTGTTTCAAGGGTTGATTTCCACATTGTCGATAATATTCCTTATGTATTGGAAATCAATACAAGCCCCGGAATGACTGAAACAAGTGACTTACCGGCGCAATCAGCAGCAATGGGAATCGATTACGATAATCTGGTACAATTAATCTTAAACAGCACAGGATTAAATAAATAATGGATGAAAATGAATTAAAAAAAGAAGAGCAGCCGCTTCAAGACGGGAAACAATTAGTTCATAAAAAACGTCGAGAAAGGGTTATTAGAAAAGGAAGATTAAAACAGGAACGTTTTAGGAATTTTGTACGTTTCTTTATTTCTCTTGCTTTAATTTTTTCTCTTATATATATTTCAAAGGCAAAAGGCTGGTTTATGGACAAGAGTTCATTTAACACAGTCGGCGGGACTTCTGTTGAAATTATAAATAATCATATAGTTCCATCCGTAAAAATTCTAGCAGTATTAAAAAATAGCAATGTTCCAAATGTTCCAATATATATGGCTCGAACAAATTCAATAAAAAAAGAGATTATGAAACTAACACCTGTTGAAGATGTATATATCAGACGTTATGCATTTCCTGCCCGTATGCAGATAATCTTGAGAGAACGTACACCAGTTATTACAATTTCTCCGGACTTAAAAGTTCCGCCAGTAGCATTTTTCAGTGCAGATGGAACTCTTGTCGGTAAAGAATTCATGCCGTTAAATAAAAATTATAAAACTATTCTCATACTATCATATGGAAATAAAGGAGACGATTACCACAAATGGGATTTAGACAGAATTAAAGATATTCAAAAAATTGTAAGATATATTGAGACTTATTCAGGTGAAAAAGTTGAATATATTGATTTTAGAGATCCAAATAACGCTTTTGTCAAAATAAAAACCGTAAATATTCGTCTCGGAAAACTTGATGAAACAGTCTATAAACGAATAGAACGGCTTCCATCAATCTTGCCGCAAGTCAAAGATGTTGAGACAAAAGTCAAATACCTTGATTTAAGCTGGGAAAAGGTTAATTATTTGAAGTTGAAGTAAAGAAATGTCATGCTGAATTTATTTCAGCATCTCATTAACAAGATCCTGAAACCACTCTAAGAGAACCCATTTCCCACAAAATCAATAGATTTTGGAAAAAGGAGGCAAATTCAGGATGACAAAAATCGGAAGGTGAAAAATGAAAATTACATTAGCACAAATAAAGTTAAAAACAGGCGATTTTGAGTTTAATTTTGAAAATATTATAAAAAATATTTCAATGCGTCATTGCAATCATGATTTGCAATCGCAGGGTTATCAAGAATTATTAATCTTCCCGCAGGCAAATATTGAAGATATAGGTGGAAAAGATTTGGTTCTTGATAAAAAATGCAGAATTTGCCAGAATGATTTTTATCAAAAAATTGCCGACAAAAATTTTCCGCAAAATATTCTAATCGGGGACGTTTTAATCAGAAACGGCAAAGTCGAATTTTCTGAAAATGGTTTTTTCGAGATTTGTGGTCAAAAGGTTTTCGCGTCAGATACTTTTATTGAAGATATCGAATGTGATTTGTATGTTCTTGTAAAAAACAGGTATTTTGCAATGAACACTTATAAAGATTTTGTCGACAGTATTGAAACTAATTGCAATTTTATTTATGTTAATGCTGTCGGATTGGCTGATCAAAATGTTTATGCGGGTGGAAGTTTTGCAAAAAATACCGCTAATGAACTAGTTATGCAGATGCCTGTATGTGAAGAAGACATTGATACTGTGGATTTTTCGCGCACAATTGAATACACAGATGAGCCGATGGAAAAACAAATTTTGGCAGTCACGACTTTTGCATTGAAAGAATACTGTGAAAATACAGGGTTTAAAAAAGTAGTTCTCGGTCTATCAGGCGGAATTGACAGTGCATTGACAGCTGCGCTTGCTGTAAAAGCTCTCGGGGCTGAAAATGTTTTTGGGATTTTAATGCCAAGTATGTTTTCATCAGAAGGCAGTGTAAAAGACAGTTTGAAATTAGCTGAAAATTTAGGTATGCAAACTGTGACAGAACCGATTACACCGTTGTTCCAAAATTTTATGGACGGACGAGAAAGACTGCATGATTTGGCTGAAGAAAATCTTCAAGCGCGCCTGAGAGCGTTGATTTTGATGTTCTATTCAAACAGAGAAAATATGCTTCTTTTATCAACAGGTAACAAATCAGAAAGTGCAATGGGCTTTGGTACGTTATACGGCGATTTGGCAGGCGGCTACAATTTAATTTGTGATTTAACAAAGACAAATGTTTATAAGCTTTCTAATTATATAAATCGTGACGGTGAAATTATTCCGCAGGAAATTATTGATAAAGCACCATCAGCAGAACTCCATCCAAACCAAAAAGACAGTGACAGATTACCTGAATATGATGTTTTAGACCAAATTATTGAAATGTATTTAGAACAAAATATACCGGCTGACGAAATTCCTTTCGAGCGTTCAATTGTTGATGAAGTTATCAGAAAAATTCACAGATTTCAGTTCAAACGTCATCAGGCTTGTCTTGGTGTAAGGCTTACAGAACGAGCATTTTGCGGCGGGGTGAATTTACCGGTTGTGCAAAGATTTTATTAAAATTTATACGGATAATCTTCTTTAATTTTCCAGCCATCAGATTGAATTATAGCACCGCAAAATCCGGGTTGGCTTGTTGCACAAAGATTTAATGCATTTGTGCGATTGTCTACATGCTGTATTCCGTAAAAGAATAAGTTTTTGGAATTACGAATGTTAAGGTTTTTGACATTTAAATTGACTACAAATATATCATAGCCAAATTTATTCGGTCCTTGTAATCCGTTTATATCTATATAAAAATCCGCATAGCTGCCACTGTGAAAATATACGATAGTTCCATTTTTTAATCTTATATAACATAAAATCTCAGTAGCAGAGGGATTTAATGTAGCTCTACTTATTTTTGTGTGTTCTAAATATGGCGCTATATATTTTTCTAACCACCTAATTTGACCTCTCCAATCTCCCTGACTTGGCGGAAGGTCCCAACTTGTATATTCTCCGTTTTGAGTTTCTGACAAAACGATTGCTTGAGAAAGCTGACTATATGCCGCTTTTAAGCGAGTTTCTACAACATGTTTCTTGTAATTTGAAATAAGTGTAGGCAAAGTCAACGCCGCTACAACACCGATTATGCCGAGGGTGATTAAAACCTCAGCCAAAGTAAACCCAAAGTTTAGTTTAACCTTCCGGCAGGGTGAAAAAGCTTCGGCCAAAGTAAACCCATATTTTACCCTCTCTCTTTGTGAGAGGGTTGAATTTGTTAGTGAGCTAAATGCGAACTTACAAATTCGGGAGAGGGGTGCTACGCACGTAGCCCTGTCGGTAGACATTGGTACAACTTTTATAGATTTTGATGTAGGTATCGCACACAGAGTATTTTCCCTCCCTTGGGGGAGGGTGTCACGAAGTGACAGGAGAGGGTTAACTTGAGATGCTGAATCAAGTTCAGCATGACGAATACTGTCATTGCGGACATTAGTAACGCAATCCAACTTTTTTGTATCACTTAATTTTTTCATCTTTTAACTTCCTTTCTATATATTATATACTATTTTTTGTGTAATGTCTAGTAAATATTATAGCGTGTGCTACGCACGTAGCCCTGCCGATAAATGTTGGTGAAGACTTAAAAGGTGCTGGTATATGTTTTACGCACGTAGCCCTGTCGGTAGACATTGGTACAACTTTTGTAGATTTTGATGTAGGTATCGCACACAAAACACTTTCCCCTCGCCCCTTGAGGGAGAGGGCTAGGGTGAGGGGTAAATTGAGATTCTTCGCTCCGCTCAGAATGACTGAATGAGATGCTGAATCAAGTTCAGCATGACGTGACTCTCTTGTTCCCTCCTTTTGTAAGACAGGGTTAGGGTAGGTTTTAGATTCTTTTGGAAAGCAAAACTCCGTAGTCCCTTGGCCTATGCCGCTAACTTCTTCCAACACATTATAAACTTCACCAAGACCACCCTCTCCCGAATTCTTACAACTCGCAAGCTCGTTGAGAATTCTGCCCTCCCCCAAGGGAGGGATAATATCGTCAAACACATCTTTAAGTCGCCAAGTCCCTTGACCTACGCGGCGATTGCCCCCCCCCCGACGGGATTTTTTACCAATTTTTTCAACTCTTTTAGCTCACTCGAAAATCTATTCATATATCTAGTTTAACATATTTCACCATAGATTTCAATATATAATAAAAAAAAGCTGTACATCTTATACAGCTTTGAACAATAATCTTGGGAGGAGATTTGGGGATAGTTGTACATGCATGATAATCCAAGCATGTTAAAATGGTTACAATTTAAGTCAAAAAATTAATAAAAATTTACAATTCCTTGATTTTATATTATAATAGTGCTTGAGGTAAATTTATGAAAATACTTATAATAAATGGTGTAAACCTTGATATGCTTGGCATACGGGAGCCTGAAAAATACGGTTCCATGACATTAAAAGATTTAGAAAAAGAATTATATGCTTTTTCTTTCGAACTTGGAATTGATATTGAAACATTTCAAAGTAACCATGAAGGCGAAATCGTTGAAAAAATTCATTCTGCATTAAACAATTTTGATGGAATTGTCATAAATGCCGGCGCATATACTCATACAAGCATAGCTATAAGAGATGCAATAGCTGCAATAAACAAACCTGTAGCAGAAGTTCACATTACAAACATTTATAAAAGAGAAGAGTTTAGACACAATTCCTATCTGGCTGGAGTATGTATCGGACAAATTTCAGGATTTGGAATAAATTCATATAAATTAGGACTAAAAGCCGTTGTCGATTATTTATCGACAACTAAATAGAACGCTTAAAGATTATTTCGCAAATTCTTCGCTAAAAGCTTTGCCAACAGCAAGCGCTTTCAATTCAGGATTTTCTAATCCGGCATCAGCATATCTTTTTTCTGCTAGTTCAGCAATTTCAAGAGCTTTTGCTGCTACTTCCGGATTTTGAACAAACATTTTGATATCATTTTCAAGATTATCAACTTTAACAGTTGATCTTGCTGCCGGATTTTCAGGGATTTCAGTAATCTCTTTTGTTTGTTCTTCTGCCGTATGAGGCATAACATCTTGAACATCTTCAGTCTTTACCTGTTCTATTTTCGCGGGTTGCTGCGGAATAGCCGGACTGTTTTTTGGTATTTCGTTCATAGTCGCATCCTCCTTTGTTACAATTCCGTAACGTTTTTCTCTCGTTTTTAGTTTTAAAACACCAACAAAAAATTTTTTGCTAGTTTGTTAAAAAAAAATTACAAAAATTAATATAAAATTTTTTATTACACACTGTTTATGATATATTTAATGTACAAGAAACAATTATAATATATAAATATTATATAAAGTATACAACATTATAGGAAGTAATGCAACTATGAATTTTACTAATTTATTTAGTAATATAAATCCGAAAGAAGTTATCAAAAATCTGCCAGACGCAGTATTTGTAGTCGAATTAGACGGAAATATTGTTTGGGCAAATGATAAAGCTGCCATTATTTTTGAAACAAGAACTTCTGATTTAAAAGGTTTAAATTTTGACGAAATAGTTGCAAACGGACTGGAACTAGCTGAAAAATCTTATTCAAGAAGAAATTCAGTTGTTACAGGAGCTTTTACAATTGAAGGTAAAGAATTTTTTATTGAAATGAATGCAAAAAAATATATTGAACAATATTTCATTACAATAAGAGACATTACCGCGATGACAAATGTTCTTTCTAATGCCGAAAAAACAGGGCGTTTGAACAAAGAAAAAAATATTATGCTTGTTAAACTTTCTAATGAATTTAAATCGCCTATTCAATCAATAATCGGCTTTTCACAAGCTTTATTAGATGGTCTTGGCGGTGAAATTAATGATAAGCAAAGTAAATATGTAAAAATTATCAATAAAAATTCTACAGAACTTTTATATTTCATAGAAAAATTTCTTGAATTTTCACAGGCTGAATCGTCATTATTTAAGTATAATATTCAATCTTTTGATATTATTAACACAATTCAATCTGTTGTTAAAAATAATGAAAATATCCTTAATACTAAAAATATTATTGTAGACTATGATTTTGAGGATTTTAACAAAAAGATTATTTATAATGATGAAAATCTAATAAAAATAATTTTACAAAATTTACTTGAAACTTCAATAAAATTAACAGATATAGGTGCAATAACAATAAAAGTTGACAATCCTGAATCTGATATTGTTGAACAAAACAGTGAAAACTATATACGCATAGCAATTACAGATACAGGAGTTGGATTGGCTGAATCCGAGATTAACGGAATTTTTGAGCCGTACACTCAACTTGATAAATCAACTAAACGAAATATTATCCGTTCAATTTCTCTCGGTACCGTAAGTACTATCGTAAAACGTATGGGTGGAACAATAGATGTGAAATCGGAAGTTATGAAAGGATCAACTTTTACCGTAATTTTACCGGTTAGGAAACCAGAATGAGCAATGTTATTTTAAAAAATGTCACAAAAATTTATGACAAAAAAAAGGTTATCAATAATATTGATTTAACAATTAACGACAAAGAGTTTGTAGTATTGGTGGGGGCATCGGGCTGTGGAAAATCCACTCTTTTAAGAATGATTGCAGGACTTGAAGATATAACTGACGGCGAAATTTATATTGGTGACAAAAAAGTTAACAATATTCATCCGAAAGATCGTGATATTGCTTTTGTTTTTCAAAGTTATGCACTTTATCCGCATATGACAGTTAGAGAAAATATTGCTTTCGGTTTAAAAATGCGTAAAGTTGACAAGGCGACAATTGAGAAAAAAGTTCAAGAAGCAGCAGAAATTCTTGATTTGAGTGAATATTTGGACAGAAAACCAAAACAACTTTCAGGCGGTCAAAGACAACGTGTTGCATTAGGGCGCGCAATAGTAAGAAACCCGAAAGTTTTCTTAATGGATGAACCTTTGTCAAATTTGGATGCAAAACTTCGCGTTCAAATGCGATCTGAAATTAAAAAGTTACATGAGAAATTGCAGACAACATTCATCTATGTAACTCATGACCAAACCGAAGCTTTAACTATGGGAGACAGAGTCGTTGTATTGGACAAGGGTGTAATTCAACAAGCAGACAGCCCCGAAAACATATACAACAATCCTGCAAATACTTTTGTAGCAGGATTTATAGGTTCTCCACAGATGAATTTTATTGACAGCAAAGATTTTCCTTGCGAAAAAGATGCAATTATTGGAATTCGTCCCGAAAAAATGGTTTGCGGCGGCGAAATAAAATTAACAGTTAATATTGAAATAACAGAGCTTTTAGGAAGTGAAAAAATTGCATACTTCAATATTGGTGATAAAAAATGTTCAGCAAAACTTCCTTCAGATTACCAATTGGGTAAAACTCTTGAATTAAGTATCAATCCTGCTGATTTGTATTTCTTTGATAAAGAAACTGGCGCAAGAATATAAATATAAAATCCCTACATGTGTATGATATAAAAAATTGTTAATTTACAAAACCTATCTTGACAAAACCAGCAAAATCGTAAATAATAAGATAGAAGAAGAGCGGAAGTTCGGAAGAACGGAAGTCAAGAGGTCAGGCTATTAAAGGTGCTTCGCACAAAAATAAGTTTCTGGCTTGTCATCTTGTCTTCTTGCCCTCAGAGCTTCTGAACTATGGAGGTATAAATTAT
>CATLEG010000046.1 GCA_949915775.1 uncultured Candidatus Melainabacteria bacterium
CCCAGGCAACCGGTTCTCACAACGTAGCAATCGGAACCGGAGCTCAATCAGAATCAAACAGCACAATCGCTATCGGTGATGGCGCTACTGCTATAGGCCCGGAAGGAATAGCAATCGGTTCGAGCGCTGAAGTACGCGGACTCGAAAGCATTGCGCTTGGCACGAGCGCAAAAACTGAAGGCAAAGACACTACCGCAATCGGCAGAAACGCTTTTGTTGAAAGAGAGGGCTCTGTAGCAATCGGTACATTCGCTAAAGCTTTGCATTTCCACTCTATAGCAATAGGTTACGGTACTACAACTACTGCAAATCATCAAATTGTATTAGGGAGTCCGAATAGCACGGTGTATATTCCGGGAAATCTTGTTGTTGGCAATGTTGCATATCTTGGTCAAGATAGTTTAACCGCGTTCACTCATATTAGATATAGAACACGTGATAGAAACAACTCCCACTTCGGTACAATTGAGTGTAACTCCGGAGGCGGAAGAACAAACATGATTACAGGTGCTGTTGACCAGCAAACAAATTTCTCTGACCGCCGTCTGAAAAATGTCGGAGAAAAATACACCGACGGTTTAGACGCGCTCAAAAAACTCGACTTCTACCACTTCACGTTCAAAAAAGATGAAACAAAAACACCTCACGTCGGCGTAATCGCGCAGGATTTGCAGAAAGTTTTCCCAAATGCTGTAACAAAAGCAGATGACGGGTACCTTACCATCAGGATGGAAGACATGTTCTATGCGGTAATCAATGCGGTTAAGGAGCTGGATTCCAGAATCACCGCCTTTGTTGACGATATAAGCGGGATGAAAGCTAAGATAGACGCGCAGCAGAAAACTATTGAAGCTCTGGAAAAACGGCTTGAAGAATTAGAAAAAGCAAAAAAATAAATTGAAAGGGGAAGAAAATCTTCCCCTTTTTTAATACTCTGTTTTAACCCTTGCAAATTTTGTGTTAGCGTAAAAATACTTGAGAATCTGATAAGAATTATACCCGCGTTTTGCAAGGTTATTGGCTCCGTACTGGCTCATCCCGACCCCATGTCCGTTTTTCTTTATCCCGTCGTCAAAGGATGGCACAGATTTTAAAAACGGCAAGTCTCTTGACCAAACCTGACCGCCCGTGTTTGTTTTCCCGCCGGCTGATGCGGAATAATAAGCCGGAACAATTTTTCCCTGACATATAATAACAATGTTTGCTGTTTCTGTTACAGCGTCGTTAGTTTGAGATGTCTCTGCGCTCGCTCCGCCATAAGCCTGGTCTTCAGGAGTGTCCTTTAAGTCATACCCGTATTTTCCGCGTTTTCCTAAGTTCGCAATCGCATAGCTTCGCGCTGCAATTGCCTGCGCTTTATGAGCCTCGTGCTCCCAGCTCGGAGGCATTTCGGACGGAACAACACCTTGAAGATATTTTTCCATTGGAAGGTCGTTCATTACTGTTAAGCCTAGTCCATCGTTAATGATTTTGAAGTTTCCGCGGTACCATTTGCGTTTTACGCTCAAGAATCCGTTTGGCTCCGGTTTAACGATTATTTTATTGGCGTTCATCTTTTTCCAATCGCCGTCAACCTTTATTGCGATTACATTACGGTAGGGTTTGAGTTCGTAGCCCTTCATTTTTTCCATAACAAAAATGAGTTTATTCGTGTCACAGTTTATGATTTCGGCTTTTGTGGAGGCGCCAATAAAAGTTCTGCCAACATGGGTCTGGAGCCCTATTTTTATTGCAAAACAAGACTGTGTCAGCATTACAAAACTAAAAAACAATATTACGGCTCTTCTAATCCCCATAAAATTATTATACACCAAAATCTACCCGGCGAGGGATATTAAATTTTTTATAATCAAGTATTATATGATAGACTAAAAAGAAAGGAGAGTTTATGAACAGAAATGTTGTGATAATTTTATTGATTTTTTTAGTACCTCTTGCTGTGTATTTCGGGCTTACGCGTGACAAGCTCACGACTCCGCCTTCGATTGCTGCCGGAGGTCCTGAGGTAATAAAATTTGCGTCCCCGATGTGCTATGAATGCCAGCAGTTGGAAAAAGTTTTCGAGCAGGTTTTCCCTGCATACCAGAACGACGTTAACCTCCGCAAAATTGACGTTACTCAAGGCGATGCAACTACAAAAAGCATGATTAAAAAACATGGTGTAAAACTCGTTCCGACAACAATTTTTAAAGACAGTAAAGGCAACATTAAACAGCGTGTAGAAGGCTCAATGCCGTCAGAAGTGTTAGAAAATCATTTGAAAGAGATAATCAATGGATAATTTGGTAAATATTTTTTCATCAGGTTCAACAGGAGCGCATGTTTGGCTCTTAATGTTTGCAGCGTCGTTTGCTGGCGGGGTAATCGCATCGATTTCACCTTGCTCGCTTGCAATGCTTCCGCTAATCATAGGCTATGTTGGCGGGTATTCTAAGGAAACCCCGTTCAGAACCTTCTTGCAGCTGTGCTGCTTTATCCTTGGTACCGCAATTGTGTTTACTGTTATAGGGATAATCTGCGCTGTGACAGGAAGCGTGTTCGCGTCGGCTCTTGGCGGGTATTTCACAATCCTTATGGCGTCACTGCTTATGGTGATGGGGCTTAAGATAATCGGGGTTATTGATTTTGAACTTCCGGTTATTATTAAGTCTATGCCGGCAAACTCAACAAGCTCTCTATATCTTTATCCGCTTCTTCTCGGTATAACCTTTGCTCTTGCGGGAACTCCGTGTTCAACGCCAATTCTTGCGGGTATCATGGCGTTTGCTGCGATGGGTAAAAACCTGATTGCTGCAATTGTTATGCTGTTCCTGTTTGCATTGGGTCAGGGTTTGATTCTGATTATTGCGGGGATATTCACATCAGGGGTTAAAAATCTTAAGAAGCTTTCAGGCTTCACAGAACCTCTAATGAAGATAAGCGGCGCGCTGCTTGTACTTGTTGCAGTGTATTTGTTCTACAAAACATTTGCTCCGCTATTTTAGGAGCCTGTTTTCCACAATTTCAGAGGCGAGCCTGATAAAATTTTCGCATGGGCGTTCCTGATAATATTTTTCGGTGCGTTTTTCGGGAATCGGAGAAAATTCCGATTCCTCCAGCCCGAGGAGTTCTCTGCAGATTATTGTTTCGTGTTTAGATTTAAACTCTTTTGCCAAGCTTTGAATAAGTTCGTAGTGCTTAGCTTTTATATCGTCATCAGCAGGAGTTGTGTAGCCTTTGAGCATGCCTGCAATCATGAACATGGAGCTTACCGCACCGCAGACTTCTCTCAAGCGTCCCATGCCGCCTCCGAAAGAGGAAGAGAGTCGAAGCGCAGTTTCTTTATCGAACCCGAGCTTGTCAGAAAAAGCCAGAAAAACAGACTGGGCGCAATTGTACCCTTCCCTGAAATTATTGCAAGCTCTGTCTGCGTATATACCCATAAGATAATTTTAGCACAGAATTAGTGAACAAAAATAAAAAAACATCGTTATATAAATGTAGAAACAGAGAGGAGAAAAAATTATGACAGATGAAAACAGAATCGAAGAAAAACATACTTGCTTGTGCCACAGCAAGGGATTTAGAAAATTTATGACTGTTGCCGGCGGGACATTCGTTGGTGCGTTTCTTGCAATGAGCCTTTTTGCGGCTTTGCACAAACCGCCTGTAGTTATTCCATGCCCTTGCAATTCTAATGCACCGCGCATGATGGCGCCTTGTCCTTGCCACCATCAGTTTGCAAGACCGGATGGTTGCGCGCGTCACGGGTATTACAAGCATATAAAGAAGGACAAATTCGACAGACGCGGAATCGCCAGGACAGAAGACAAGGTTGATGTAGAAATTGATGATTAGTAATAAGGGAAAACGGCTTCAAAGCCGTTTTTTCGTTTTGTGCTTGAAATTTAAAAATGTTTATGAGAGAATAAACCTTGTAACATGGCAAGGTAGCTCAGCTGGTGAGAGCGCACGGCTCATACCCGTGAGGTCGAGAGTTCGAATCTCTCCCTTGCTATTTTTTTATTCAAAAACGGGTGGCAGGATGTATTACAAGACCAACTACAGTTCTTCAATAGGAAAACTTACTCTTGCATGCGATTCTAATAACAAGCTTGTCGGGCTCTGGATAGAGGGGCAAAAATATTTTGGGGACACTGTTGATTCTGAAATGACAGAAAACAACGACCTTGAAATATTCAAGAAAACAAAATTGTGGCTTGACAGATACTTTAGTGGTGAAAAGCCTGAAATCTCAGAACTTCCGCTTGCGCCCACAGGAAACGATTTCAGACAAAGAGTCTGGCAAATACTTTGTGAAATTCCTTATGGGGAAGTTATGACTTACGGAGATATTGCAAAAATTATTGCAAAAGAAAGAGGCAAAGAAAGAATGTCTGCGCAAGCTGTGGGCGGTGCTGTCGGGCATAATCCGATTTCCATTATCATCCCATGTCACAGGGTTGTTGGCTCCAACGGGAGTTTAACAGGGTATGCCGGTGGGATAGAAACAAAAATCATGCTACTCGAGCATGAGGGTGTGGTTACTAAATTATAGAGGTGAATCATGAATAGCAATGTTTTATTAAAAAAGACTAAACTCGTAATAATACTTACAATCCTAACAATGATTGCAGAAATCTATTTCGGATTTGTGACCAATTCCATGGCGCTTCTTGCAGACGGGTTCCACATGGGAACGCATGCTTTCGCGCTCTCAATCACCCTGATTGTCTGCTATTGCACTTTGAGATTCAAGAACAAAGAAGAAAAGCTCAACGCACTTGGCGGATACACGAGCGCGATATTGCTAGGGTTTACATCACTCGGAATTATTTGGGAATCAGTTGAACGCTTCTTTAACCCGCTTTCAATATCGTTTTCAAACGCAATAGTGGTTGCAACTGTCGGATTGATTGTAAACACCGCTTGCATTCTGCTTATGGGTGAAAACCACGGCCATGAGCACGGACATTGCCATTCTCATGAGAATGAGAACCTGAATTACAAGGCTGCGTATATGCATATTCTGGCTGACGCGTTTACTTCGATTCTTGCAATAGCCGCGCTTTGTCTCGGGAAATACTTCGGGCTGGTTTTTCTCGACCCGATTATCGGGTTGATGGGTGGTTTTGTTATTGCAAAATGGTCAATTGATTTACTGACAAAATCCGGTAAAATTCTTTTGGATTAATTATTATGAATACTGAAGAAAAACTGCGCGAGATTGTGGAAGAAAACCGGCAGGCTGCCATGAAATACTGGCTGGAGAAGCCGGAGCTAAAGCTTTTGTCTTCTGTGCGTTTCTACAGCGGGGCGTGGTATATTTATTCGGAGCAAAAATTCCCGCCCATAATTTCTCCAAGCTTTTTGCAGCTGCTTTACAGAGGCCTCAAGCAGTTACTGCACCTTTATTATTCAGGAAAGCTCGGGCGCAAAAACATTCGTGAAACAGACAGGCTTTCAATTGCAGAAAAGGAAATCTGTTTCAGGAACTTGTTCAATTATGGATATTTTGACGCATACAACGATTTTATTCCTGTATCTGACATAAATTTTCAGGGTAATAACATCACAATATCTCCAAGAGAACTTATTCAGGCTGAAATTGATGATTTTTATCGTGATTCGGTGTATATGAACTCATCTATTTCAGAAGAGCTCACTGAAAAGTTTTTCGACGAAAACCTTGAACTTGACGAGTTGTTTGAAGTATTAAAAGAAGCGTTTGGTTTGCAAATCCAAAACTGCGGATTTGACTTTGGCGCAAAATTCGGAGGGGTAAGTTTTGTCTCGTATGTTGTTGGGGCTTTGTTTTTGATAACAAAATCCTATCTACACACCAACAAATTTTTCGACACAGACAAGAACATTTATGACACATCAACTCCGCTTTACAGCAACATAGTTTTGCAAAAGGAAATGTGTGCTTCTATCAACAAATACCAGAAGCTTTTGGATTCTACAGCGCAGGATTTGAGCTCGATTCAGAGTGATATGGTGTTTGATTTCTTTTCGCTCAATGCTGGTAATTACAAAAAATTAACAAACGTAATTTATCCTGATTATTTTTTCATCCAACTCAATGACAGGTTTTCTACCCAGATTGTGAAGCTCGCGCTTACTGATTTTACGGGGATTTTTCAGAATCTTTGCAGGATTTTGAATATTTGTTTTCCGAAGGATTGGGATAAAAACATTAAACAGCGGGAAAAAATGATGTTTGAAAAGCTGAAAAGCTCTTTAGAGCCTAAGTTTCAAGTGATAAATAGTTTCAAGCTAAAAAAAGACGGAAAAATCCTTACCGACATTGATTCCGCAATCTTTGACAGGAAGAATCAAACGATATATTTTGTCCAGTTCAAGTATCAGGACGAGTACATAAACGATTGGAAGCAGAAACGGAGCAAAACAGAGCATTTAAAAGAGCTCATTGAAAAATGGTTCTGCGCAATAGACGAGTGGCTCAAAAGCTCTGACATCCAGCAGTTTCTAAAAAGTGTCGGAGTTAAAGGCATTAGAGGGGTGCCGAAGATTAGGTACATAATTTTTGCCCAGTACAACGCGAATCAGATAAGAGATTTTGCGAGTAAGTCTGATACAATAGTCACGACGGATTCGTTGTTTTACCTTACCTGTAAAAAGTTTGACGAGATTGAGGAGGTGTTTGACTCAATTCGCGAAGAGAACCAAAAGGTTATAGAAGCCTTCAAGCCGACTTCAGAGCTAACCACGCTTGGGAGTTATAATGTGAAGCTTGACTATTCGCCTCTCGGGTATGATGAGGAGGTTGAGCTTAGTGAAAATTGCAGGCTCACTTATTCTATTACAAACAGGCTCAGTTATCTGGATTTGTTCAGGATTAAGAGGCGGGTATTGTTAGAAATGATGATGGCTGAGGATTAGGCTAGCCTTTTATTTTAAGTTTTATTCCAAGAAAAGTTATTGCAACTCTTTTATAGGTGCGTTTGACTGAAAACAGGAATGCGCAGATTTTTTTTAACATGTATCTGAATTTTTGTTTATCAAGCTCTGTTGCTAAAGCATGCAGGTTTTGTGTGAGCTCTTGCTGAATTGAGTGTACTTCTTTGCTATCAACCGCATAATTTTTCTTTATGTAATCCGGGGTTATCAATTTATAATTGCTGCCATCCAGATAGAACGGTTGAGGTTCGTCAATACTGTACACGGAATAATAGTCTCTGAATTTATACAAGGAAGTTGTTTTGTCTGATATTCTTATCCACATATTAGGAATCCCGAGGGCATCGCTGGCTATTAGCGGGTGCATTGCAGTAGAGGCAATCGTTTTGCAGGAAGCAAGGTCTTTAAGGAACTCTGCTGGTGGTTTTGTAATATCCAGGATTATACTATCAGGATTGTCGGCGCATAATTGTTTAAATATTTCGTTATCTTTATCTGCGTAGTGTGGGACGATACCGAGTTCATATTTTGGCTGGATTTTGTTTTTATCAATCAGCAGATATGACAACAAACCTGCGTCACCCAGGCAGCATTCTTGTTTTGTATTTGTTAATTTTTCGATTCGTTCTTTTGTCAGTTTGCCTCGAAGAGCGTAGCATTTGACATTGCGTTTCAATTTTTCCGGCAAAACGATATTCGGGTTATGAAAAAATCCGCCTTCCTCAAATCCGAATCCTGTAGAAAATATATAAAGCGGGCTTTTTTCAAATACGATATCATTTTTGTCTTGCAAAATATTATCCAATAATGAGTCAATACCCATTACCAAAGCACTATCCAGAGTTGCAAACCGGATGTCGTTTTTAAAGAACAGCTTCAAGATATCTTCGTTCAATTTGTCGCCAAAGTTATTAATATTACAATAGTATACGGGTGTTAACATCGACACTTTCCATTTGTTTTGATATAGTTTAATAACATCATTATACATGAAATTCAGAATGTACAATTTTAATGAAAAGTGATTTGACGTTTCAAAGTTTATCTAGAATATTCTTTCTGATTTTTATTAATTTGTAAAATATAGAAGGTTTGTATTTAGAGTCTTTGACCCACCTATTTTGCATTAATATTGCGATATATCCTTGTTCAATAAAATCCTTTTCAGTAAATCCAGATTCTTTTGCTTCAATATACTCTAATTGTTTCCAAAAAACTTTAATCTTCCCTCTCGTATACACCATTGGGATTAAATTCGCGTATAAAAACCATTCTCCATACCAGTTAAATTCATAAGGGCATAGATTTATTAAATCAACAAGATTCATATCGTTTTTATTTAATAGTCTTTTTTCCATATCTTCCAATACAATTCGTGAAAAAACCTGAGAGTTATAGATAAAATCGTAACATTTACCATCGCGTTTTAGATAGTTTTGTATATACAACTGTTCTTTTTTGGGATTTAATATCTCCGATATGTAAAAATATGGAGTTTTTTCATCATACATAAAATCTGAATAATAAAAATTCTGTATAAAATACAAGTCAGAATCAATAACTGCATAAAAATCCGCAAGTTTTAATTTATAAAAACCTAATTTAATAATTTGTTGCGAGTGCCAGTTTTGTTCTTGACAGTTAATATTATTTGCCGCTAAAACTTCTTCATCAGTAACTATCTTACTAAGGTACGAAGTATTAGTATATTCCTGAAAGATTCCTTTATCACATTCCGGACACACAATGTAGAAAGGAATTTTATCAGCATTGTATTTGTCTACTGATTCTTTTAGTATCTGAAAACGTTTTAAATCACCTCTAAAAGTCTTACACAATAACACAAAATCATACATTATGATTCTCCTGTTATAAGAATCTTAAATATTTTTTTTGTCATTTGAAGCCAAAATTTGAAATTTTTTCTTATATGTTTTCTATCATAATTTACAAAGTGTATAACTCTGTTAATACGACGGTTAACGTGAATTAATACGCTGTCTTTATATTCGAATTGCTTACACCATCGATTTTGCATTATGATTCCAACATAAAATTTTTTAAAATCATCTAAAAGTGCGCCATTTTTCTTCCACATATCAAGTTCAAATTGAGTTGCAAAAAATTTAAAATTACTTTCACAGGGAACAAATTCTATGCATTTCGATTTTAATAGATACTCTCCATGCCATACATATTCTAATGGCACCATCTTCAACAAATTTTCTATAGAGTCAACATTTTTTTCTAGTTCAAATAAGACTTTACAAGATAAAACGGGATTAGGGTAATACCAGTAGTCTTTTCCCTCTCTTTCCAGATAATTTTTAATACGTTTAATATCTGGAAAAACATTTGTATCTCCGAGTAATGTCATTAGTTCTTTAAAATATTTATTTTCATATATTGTAATGTAAGGAGTTGTAATATTATACATGAAATCAGAAAGAAAAAATTCTTTAATAAAATATGAATCACTATCGAGGCAAACATAAAACTCACATATATCTAATGCGTAAAATTTAAGCTTGATAATTTGCTGTGTATACCAATTTTGACTTAAAGAATCATTTTTCACTCCAATTATCTTTTCATCTGCAATAATTTTGTATGGATATTTCTCTTTATCAAATAAAGATTCGAATAAGCTTATATCAGCTTTTGGACAAGATATATAAAAAGGGATATTATCTGCATTATAGTTGTCTATTGAAAATTTTAGGATTTTAAATCTTTCAAAATCTCCACGAAAAGTTTTGCAAAATAAAACTAAGTTATTCCCCATATAAATTCCTCCATTCAAAATCTAATAGATTTATCCCCCGCTGGTACAAAGAATTTAAAATTCGATATTTTTTAAAAGATTTGCGACCGGTTTTTGATAGATTTTTCTTTAGAGCATTATTTGAGTTAGAAACAAAACTCATTCTGTGAAAAATCTTAAATTCTAATTTCTGTCTTACAATTTGGTCTGGCAAAATTATTGTAAAATCATCGCCCAGGTCTTTTTTTGTAAAAAGATGACACCACCATAAATCAGAGTAAAAATTCATATTATATTTTTCTGCAAGATAAGCAAGAGAATTTGTTGTATAAAAAGATATGTGCTGACCGTTGTCAGGAATCAAATAAAACCAATTTTCTAAATCATTTTCGGGTTGTATACAAGTTGTAAAAAAGTAATTATCAGTATATTGCAAAATTTTTCCCAGTTCTTCATCTGGAGCTGAAAAATGTTCCAGAACTTCACTTGAAATTATTAAGTCATAGTTTTTATTCAAATCCTTAATATTATATTCATATGAATATAGTGATTCACTGTATTTATCATAGTTAAATATATTATAATTCTCATCTCTTAAAAATCGTGTTAATAAGCCTTCTCCACCAGCAAAATCTAATATTGAAATATCATCTGTATAAAAATTTTTAATCAGTTTCATAATAAGATTTTTTACATAGATATTTCTCTTTAACCTATCAGGGTCTATAGATATTGCTTCTTTTTGATAACTTTCTTCCACCCAAAATGGTGTTTCTGGAGATAAAAAGCCACAATTAGGACACTTATAATATTTTATATTATGATACTTAGTCATAATAATTTTATTAAAAACGTGCTTACATGGAGTGTTACAAATTTTACATAACGTTTTACTTTGCATTATTAATCACCATTTCGCTTAACTTATTAAATGACATATTGTCAATAGCTTTTACGTCTTCTCTCAAATTATCTTGCAAAAGTAAGTACTTTTCTGCGGTAAGCTTTACTGCTTTAGCCATACTTTCATACAAATCCGCATTTTCTTCATACACCAAACTATTTCTATTATTGAATCCATAAACATCAGCAAACTTTTTGTTAATAATGCACGGCTTCAAAAAGCCATAAATCAGCTGAAAACTGCCACTTGTCCCAAATTTTATATACCTGTCATGCGCCGGATTTTCAGGGTCTAACAGAGGCAGAAAATAATCAGATTTCTCAAGCTCATCATACATACTTGAAAAATCCAACCTGCCTTTGATATCGAAATAAGGTTTTATGTTTTCAGGTATTCCGTCTAAGCTTCCGTGCCCAATTACTGTAATTTTAAAGTTATTTTCACCCGTCTCAACAAGCTTATTGACAGCATCAATAAGCAAACCGCAGTTACGACGTTTTGCATCAAGCTCACCAATTGTAATAAAATTCGTTTTGTCGTTTTTGGATGGATATTTAACCTCACCAAAATAATGAGGATTTACAACAAGCTTATTCAGAAATATCTCTTTTGCAGGATTTGCTAAGATGATACAATTTTCTTTATCATTCAATTTATCAATATGGTGTTGAACATAAATATTCTCTTTTCGCCCTGATTTAAGTCTTGGCAGATATTCTTGCAGGTCGATGTCCTCCCGCTTGTAAAGAATTTTAGAGTTAAAAATTAGTCTTTCGTATTTCTTGAAATAATCTTTCTGAATAAGCTTCTCAAGGTCTCTTTCTCGCAACTCCCAGATTTTTACATTGTCATTAACACGACAAAAGACATTTTCAGAGCTCCCGTTCATAAGAATTTCAACATTGTATCCTAAATCTTTCAGATATTTGTAATACCCGGGTAATGTTTCTTTGTGGCAATTGTTCATTTCAACAAGCAAAATTGTTTTCTCCGCAACTTTATGCTGCGAGAACTCTCTGATAAAGTTTTTATCAATAGGATGAGGAATCCTTAGTTTGATTCCAAAAAAACAAAATTTTATATGTTTTAATTCATTTTCTATTGAAAAAATTTTAGTCATTAAGTTGTTTCCTACATAGGCGTTTTATACAACACAATATGCATTGTGTTGTATTCGACACCTTTTAAATTTTTATAGGCCATTTGGGGGGTATTTTTTAACATTTTTTAATAAAAAGTAGAATTGGAGCTTATTTATGATAATATTAAATCAAGGGATTTAACCCCTTTACAACACAATGCATATTGTGTTGTAAAAGCAAAACAGGCGCTTAAAACTTACAGAGTCTATGAAAAACAAAAAAATTATTCACTATTTTTTCGACGATATTAACATCTGGGAGCGAGGGCACTCTTCACAGTTCAAAATGTGCTATGCTTCATGGCTAAAATTCTGCCCGGATTACGAAATCAAGCTCTGGCATTGTGGTATGGAAGAATTTCAGCAAATACTGAAAGACTCAAAATTTGTTAGAAAAGCTTATGAGATGAAGCTCTGGGCGCTAATTGCCGATTATATCAGACACTACGCTCTGTATCATTACGGCGGAATATATTTGGATACGGATATTCAGTTGGTAAAAAATCTGGATGAATTTCTGGACAAAGATTTCTTTTGCAGTATTGAAGGTGACATCTTTTGTGGCGAAAATATTCCGGAGTCAGCTTTTCTGGGCGGAGTAAAAGGTCATCCGATTTTTAAGAGAATGCTTGATATATATAACTCGGATGAAATCTTCAAAATTGATTATCTGATTGACCCGATAGTGCTTAAAAAAGTGCTAAAAGAGGAAATTGGCTTTAGCAAAATAAATTACGCTTCAGGACTAGAAGATAGAATTAGCCAGCAATACAGGTCTGATGTTGAATGCAAGCTGATGGATGATTACGAGCTCTACATCAATCAGGAGCCTTTTGTGGATGAAAAATCCGGGGTTACAATTTATCCTGAGGATTATTTTTGTCCGAGCTGGAGTGCTTTTGGTGAAAAGGCTTTCACAGAAAATACTGCGGCAATTCACTGGAACCAGTCTTCATGGTGGGGTGCTATGCGCAAGCTTAAGGTTTTAGAGTCTTATCGCTACAAGAATCCTTTGAGGAGGCTTATGTACCGTGAGGCAGACAGGATTGCAAAAATATTTACATTTTTTATTCTGAATAAAAAATTGAGGCACAAATTAAGAAATCAAATAGAAACGAGTTTAAAATAGGAGAAAATTATGACACAAAAAACTGCGATGATTACAGGGATAACAGGGCAGGACGGCGGATATCTTGCAAAATTCTTATTAGAAAAAGGCTACAGGGTAATTGGTTTGTACCGCAGAGGTGCAACAGACACTTTTTCAAAGCTGAAAGAGCATGGAATCTTTGAGAAAATAGAACTTCGCGATTTTGAGTTGTTGGAGTTTTCAAATATTTGCAGACTTTTAAAACAGTACCAACCGGATGAGTTTTACAACCTTGCAGCTCAGAGTTTTGTTAAGGCTTCATGGGAAGAGCCGATTTACACTGCACAAGCAGATGGTATGGGTGTGCTTTACATTCTTGAAGCGATTAGAGAGTTTTCTCCAAAGACAAAATTCTATCAGGCATCAACAAGCGAAATGTTCGGAAAAGTGCAGGAAGTTCCGCAAAGAGAAACAACTCCGCTTTATCCACGCTCACCATACGGCTGCGCAAAAGTTATGGCGCACTGGATGACTGTAAATTACAGAGAAAGCTTTGGAATTTTCGGTTGTTCTGGAATTTTGTTTAACCACGAATCTCCAATGAGAGGAAAAGAATTTGTGACAAGAAAAATCACAGACCATCTTGCCCAGCTCCATTTAGGTTTAACAGAAGCGCCTCTTGAGCTTGGCAATCTTAATGCAAAAAGAGACTGGGGATTTGCAGGCGATTATGTTGAGGGTATGTGGTTAATGCTTCAGCAGGAAAAACCAGACACATACGTTCTTTCAACTGGTGAAACACATCCAATCAGAGATTTTGTAGAGGAAGCCGGTAAAGTTGCAGGATTTGATATCGAATGGCAAGGTGAAGGTGTTGACGAAGTTGGTATAGATAGAAAAACCGGCAAAACAATCGTAAAAGTTAACCCGGAATTTTTCCGTCCGGCAGAAGTTGAGCTTCTAATAGGAGATCCATCGAAGGCAGAGAGGGTACTTGGCTGGAAGCGCAAAGTTTCTTATCAGGGCTTGTGCAAGATGATGATGGAAAGAGATATTGAAAGATACAGGGAAGCAAAAGCGTTGGCGCTGGTGTAGAAAATCTTAAAAAATGATAGATTTTATATAAAATCTATCATTTTTTTATTTGTATTTACGGCCTTTATGAAGCCAATATCCTGATGAAATTTTTCATTAAACCAAATAAAGCTGTTCTTTTCTAAAATATCAGTTAACTCTTCATACCCCCTTTTGTGCCATTCTAAAAAAATGACATCAATATATTTTAGCAGGTCATTCTTTTGTAGGTTGTGAAAACAGTCATACTCTGTACCTTCTATGTCCATTTTTAGAATAAAGTTGCACTTAGGATTATTTATCATAATATTTTTTAAAATGCCAGCTGCTTCTTTTATTACAACTTTTGCAAAGCTATTTTTTCTTTTTTCCTTGCAGCTTTGTAAGAAAAAATCCGAAGTACTGTTAATACTGCTTCCGCTTTCTTCAAATTCAGTTATGTTAATTTCGCAGTCTTTTTCACCCCAGCCATAATTATAAATTAATATTTTTTGTTTAAGTTCAGGATTTAAATCTATGTTTTCAAGAGCCATATTGTATGTTGTTTTAAACGGTTCATAGGAATAAACCTTTTTTATATCAGGATTAAGCGCGGCATATAATGCTGAATCACCGACATTTGCGCCTACATCAATAAAAATAGAATCTGTAAGAGTGCCAAATTCATAATCACGTCGCCCAAAAATTTCATTTATGCCACCGTTAATATTGGTCTTTTTAAATCTTATACCTTGTATGCTAATACAATTGTCCTCAATTATAAATTGATTGTCGGAAGAATGTAATAATTTTGTCCATTGTTCATTTAATGTATCCGGGAAAGAGTTTGTCCTCAAGAAATCACGAACTTTTTTTCTTTTATTCTTATCCACAATCAACGAACAATAGAGCTTAATCAGTTTTTCCTGCATGTATACTCCTTCTGGTATTCTTTGTATATATTCGTGAAGTTTTTGAATGAATTTGTTTTACAAAATTTTTCACAATTGTGCTGAATGACTTCCAGTCTTTCTTTGTCAGCAACAAGTTCTTTTATTTTTTTTATTATTAAATCTTGATTGTCTACATCTTCGCACAATTCAAGGCAATCCCAATCCTGTTTTAAATCTCTAAAATTCGCATTAGCACTTGTTATTACCGGAATCTTATTTGCGATAAAACCTACAATGGCACCAGACGCATATTTCATTTTTGTGTTGCTTAAATAAATTCCTAAATTAATCAATTTTATATATTCATTTAGCTTATTATCATCTATATAACCTGTAATTATTACACGTTTTTCAAGTTGATATTTTTTTATTAATTTTAGTAAATTATCCACAAAATCGGTTTTATCAAGTGGATGCTTCCCTCCTGCTATAAGAAATTTGTAATTTTTAGGCAACTGATTAAGAATTTCTACGATTTTTTGGGTTCCTTTATCTTCTCTTATAAAACCGAAAGTTCCAAGCACGATATCAGTATCCTTGATATTATACAATTCTCTTAAAGCCATATTATCAGAACTTTTGTAATATGAATCAGACACGGGAAGCTGTATGTATTTGACTCTATTGGTTGGAATGTTTCGTTTTTTTAATTCTTCTGGCATTTCCTTATTCATTACTATGATATTCATAAGTTCATTATCAATAAATCGGAAAAATGGTAATGACTTGTAATCAACCGATATTAACTTATTATCAGAAAAAAATAAATCTAATATGTATTCAAACCCTGAATGCCATGTGATTATTATTCTTTTATTCATATTAATTAACGAATTAATAAGGTAATCCAGAAGAACAAGAGAAAATGTATCTTGATTATACTCATAATCATTCAGAAAAAGTGGATATTTATTTTTAACCTTATTATAAAAATCTTTGTTTCGCCAAAATGCATATTCGTGCTGCATTGAGAAGATATCAAAATTTCTTGCATATTCAATTACTCTATCAAGGTATAAGAGATGATTTTCCAAATTTTGCATATATTCTTGCTCGACCGGAATAACACTGTTGTTGTTTAATCCGTTGTATTCTAAACCTTTAATAACATCATCTAAAAATACTGAAATACCACACTGTTCTTTATAAGTAGAATAGTGCAAGACTTTAATACTATTCGAGTCATTGTTTATAATATTAAGAAAATTATTATCCTTGATTTCTTTATTGTATCTTTCTACTTTATTTTTTGGTAGAAATTCTGTAAGGTGCTGATACCTGAATCTGTGTCTATGGTTTTTATCAAAAATAAACCAGCAGAGAATGTTAACAAATTTTCTTTTAATTTTAAATTTCATTTTAGTTCCTCGTTTATAGAATTTATTCAACACAATACACATTGTGTTGATGACGCTAAAAACCCTTTCATGACATAGGTTGTTGGCATAAATCAATCTAATTATTAAGAATATTTAACAAAATATATTATGCCTCTTTCTTTGTGATATAATTAATTTATCAATTTATTCAACACAATGTGTATTGTGTTGATAACAACATTAAAGGGAGTTTATGAGACAGAACGCGATTTACACCATATCATCACTTAACTATTTGCACTATGCATTGACGGTTAGAGATTCCTTTCTCAAGC
>CATLEG010000047.1 GCA_949915775.1 uncultured Candidatus Melainabacteria bacterium
CAAAATTGCTCCAGCCTCGGCTCGCAATCCGCTCCCAAAGGTAGAGGGGAAATATCACCAAACACATCATTAACTCGCCAAAGCCTATGAGCTACGCGACGATTGCCCCCCCCCCGACGGGATTTTCAAACATAAATTCAAAATTTTTCAACTCTTCTGGCTCACTCAAAAATCTTTCCATACATTTAGTTTAACTTATTTTGAACCAAATTTCAAGTATAAAACAAAAAACGAAGGTTTTAACCTTCATTTTTTGTTTTAATTAAATAAAATTATTTACAATCCTATGTATCAATATTTGTTGCATAAACCGCATTGGACTCAATGAAGTTTCGACGCGGGTCAACTTTGTCGCCCATTAATATATCAAATAATTGATCACATAACATTGCATCTTCAATATTAACTTTCAACAAAGTTCTAGTTGAAGGATCCATTGTTGTTTCCCACAGTTGCTGCGGCATCATTTCACCTAAACCTTTAAAACGTTGAATTTGTAATCCTTTTGAACCTCTATCATCAATAATTTTTTGAAGTTTTTCAAACGAATTGATTTCATACTGTTCTGTGTCTGTTTCGAGAATCAAATTATCTTCTTCTTCAATCAAATAATCTCTAATCAACGGATATGATGATTTCAAACGCTTATATTCAGAACTTTTGATAATACTTTGATTAATTATAACATGCTCTTCTTCATTAAGATTTAATTGAATTGAATATTTAGCATTTTCAGCATTATATTTCAAAGCACAAACATAACTTGCCGCTTCTGAAATATTATAATTTTTAGCGTGATCTTGCAAGTAATGATTCAAATATTCAATAATTTCAGTCATCCTAGCCTGATCTTCAAAGTTTTCAGGCGTAATATTTGAACGGACAAGTCCTCTTAAAACAACAGCCGGATACAAATTCAAAATTGGATTATTATATGAATTATAAAAAGCAGACATATTTTTGATAAGTTCTAATAATTCATCACCGGTTTTTGTTCTTGATTTAGTTTTATCAGACAGACTCAAATTTTTGATACCGCGTTCTTTAAGCATTTTATCAAGCGCATGTTCATCATATAAATATTCAGAAGTTTTGCCTTGAGTAACTTTAAATAAAGGTGGTTGAGCGATGTAAACATAACCGTTTTCAATTAAAGGTCTTGCATATCTAAAGAAGAATGTTAATAATAACGTTCTGATATGTGCGCCGTCAACATCCGCATCGGTCATGATAATAATTTTGTGGTAACGAAGTTTTTCAATATCAACTTCATCCGGATTTCTGCTAATATTAATACCAAAAGCTTGAACCATAGACTGAATTTCGTTATTACCGTAGATTTTGTCTAATCTGGCTTTTTCTACGTTAAGAATTTTACCTCTCAGCGGCAAAATAGCTTGGAACATTCTATTTCTGCCTTGTTTAGCAGAACCGCCCGCAGAATCACCCTCAACTATATAGATTTCGCATTTTTCAGGTTCTCTGTTAGAGCAATCGGCAAGTTTACCTGGCAATGTCGAATTTTCAAGAACAGATTTTCTTCTTGTTAATTCTCTTGCTTTTCTTGCAGCTTCACGAGCACGCTGTGCTTGAAGAGTTTTTTCAATAATAATTTTAGCGATTTTCGGGTTAAACTCTAGCCATTCTTGAAGTTTATCACGAACAGCATCTTGAGTTGCGCCCATAGCCTCAGCATTACCAAGTTTTTCTTTAGTTTGGCCTTCAAATTCCGGATTAGAAATTTTAACGCTGACAATAGCTGTTAAACCTTCTCTTACATCGTCGCCGGAAAGGTTTTGATCATTATCTTTTAAGATATTATTTTTTCTGGCATAATCATTAAATACACGTGTCAAAGAGTTTCTAAAACCAGTTAAATGAGTACCGCCTGAATGTGTGTTAATATTATTTGCGAATGATAAAACGCTTTCGCTGTATGCATCAGTATACTGCATAGCAACTTCAATTTGCATACCGTCGACAACTTTATCAATATAAATTGGTTTATCATGTAAAACATTTTTATTCTGGTTAAGAAATTCTACATAACTTCCGATACCGCCTGCATAATGGAATTCTTGCTTATCACCTGTTGTACCGTCAATGAATACGATTCTCAAACCTTTATTCAAAAATGCCATTTCACGTAATCTGTTTGCAATAACATCTTTATCAATAACTGTAGTTTCGGTAAAGATTTCGGGATCAGGCCAGAAAGTAGTTTTAGTACCAGTTTTATCTGTTGCTTCACCTTTTTCAACCGGAGCAACAGGTTCACCTCTCATATATTCCTGACGCCAAACAAATCCTTGACGCGAAACTTCAACACGATATTTTTCTGAAAGCGCGTTAACAACAGATGCCCCAACACCATGAAGACCGCCTGAAACCTTATAACCGCCATCTCCGAATTTTCCGCCTGCGTGAAGCACTGTATGAACAATTTCTAAAGCAGACTTACCTGTTTCAGGTTTAATATCAACAGGAATACCACGTCCGTTATCTTCAACAGTAACACTATTATCTTTATTAACTGTTACATAAATATCTGTACAAAAACCTGCAAGAGATTCATCAATAGAGTTATCAACGATTTCATAGATACAGTGATGCAAACCTCTTTGAGAAGTAGAGCCGATATACATACCGGGTCTCATTCTTACAGCTTCTAGTCCTTCTAAAACTCTAATATTACTTGCATCATAAGATTGCGAAGTTTTAGTTTCGATTGCCTCATCATTATTTTGAAGTTCGACTACTTCAATTTTTTCAGCAGTTTGGTTAGCTTGTTCATTAGTTACTTCCGGCATATATCCTCTCCTTAGTCTAGTTGACAATATTGTATCACAAACATTCCAAAAACACAAAATTATGAATCTTTTGTAACGTCAGCCTTTGTTATTTTAACAACATTATTTTCGACTTTAACCTCAAGCATATCTTCTTCAGGGTTTACATCAATAAGCTCTAAAAGGGTTTTTGGCATAAATAAAGCCCAACCGCTTCCGGAACGTGATAATTTTTTCTTCATTTACATCTCCATGATTTTGCATATATAAATACATTACAAAATCATAGATGGGAGTTATACTATTACTTTGTAATTACCATATAAGTATAAAATCAGACTATTTTATACTTATAAAATATGTTATTATAAAGAATACTCTAATAATTCAAGATAAGAAGATTAATGTCAATGATATAGACATAAGATAGCAAATATGATATAATATAAAAAATGGGCAATAATGGTTAATAGAAAGGATATTGGAAGATGAAAAAAATTATTGAAAAATTATTTGGGAGCAAACAATGCGTTATTATCAGCGAAGCGAAGAATCTCAAACTAGCCCCCTCCCTAGCCCTCCCCCACAGGAGAGGGAACATTACTATATCCCCTCTACCTCTGGGAGGTGCTACGCACGTAGTCCTGCCGAACAATATTGGACAAGTTTCCCCTCTACCTCTGGGAGAGGGTAGAATTCTCAACGAGCTTGCGAGTTGTAAGAATTCGGGTGAGGGTGGAACAAAAGAGTTATGTCATGCTGAGCTTGTTTCAGCATCTCATGGTATTGGGGCAATTCTCAGGGCGTCATTGCGAAGGAGCCGCAGGCGACTGAAGCAATCCATTATTTATAGGTTAAATAATCTCAAAAAACCCCTCTCCCTAACCCTCTCCCTTGGAGAGGGAACAAAGTGTGCTTTCACACTCGCGGAAGTTCTAATCACCCTCGGCATAATTGGTGTTGTCGCGGCGTTGACTTTGCCCTCTCTTATCCAAAATTACCAAAAACAAGTCTGGGTTAATCAACTCAAAAAATCAGTCTCAACAATCGAACAAGGATTTAAACAAGCATTATCTGAAGATGAGGTATTCGATTTACAAGATACAGAATTATTTTTAAGTCTACAAGGTAATGAATATCAATACCCTGATAATGATGGATATAATGATTTTAATAATAAATTAAAAAAATACTTTAAAGTAATAAAATTTGATTCTGAACGTTCTGGAAATGAATGGCAAACTGATTATAAATATTTAAATAGTAATGAAGAAATTAATGAGGATGATGCAAATGTATTATATTTATCAGATGGTACAGAATTATTTATGTACTTAACACCTGAGCATTGGTATTTAGATCGTAAAAATTGTGAAATAATAAAATCTCTAGGCGGAAGAATGTGCGACCATATGGGATATATTTATATTGATATTAATGGAGATAAATCACCAAATACTCTTGGAAAAGACCTTTTTACATTTTACCTTGCTCCAAATGGGAATTTATATCCATATGGTGGTATAGATTCTGCAATAATGGAGCGCCAACAAGAAATAAATAGTAATAGTGGATATTGGAGAAATTATGAAGGCGGTATTTGTGGCAGTAAACAATATGATGGTTGGGCTTGTGCAGCACGTATAATTGAAAACGGCTGGAAGATGAATTATTAATAACCTGTCCAATATATTTTTTTTAATTCTCCTTTATACTCTTGTATGAAGGAGAATTTTATATGTCTAAAAATTTATTAAAATCTATCAGCAAAATTATTGAAGAAAGCGGAACTAACAACATTACTATCTTTACTAACCATTTAAAAATCGACGGCAGTCTTTTTATTCCGGAAGGAAAATGTGAAGAATGCCACGATGATTTTATCACGTTAGAAAACGCTCTGGCTTGCAGACTTTCAGATTATTGCACATGCGACGATGACAAATGTGAATGTAATGATTATGTTTGTTTCAAATATGATTGGTTAAATGTTGCAATTGACGAAATAGTCGCATTCAGCATTGTTCAATAAATTATAAAAAGGGAAGATTACCTTCCCTTTTTTCATTTAAACAGATGTATACTTTATTTGAAAAATCATTATAATAAAAGTATGAAAAAGTTTTTTATAACATTATCAACAATAATTATTACTGCTAACTGTGTTTTCGCGGATGGTGATTTGTGGGATAATTTTGGAGACACAAATACTTACGGGCAGCAGGCTGTCACCGAACAAGATTTTGAAAAAGCTCTAAATAGCAAACAAAAAAAGAAAAAACGCGACAAAAACATTCCAAAAGGCGAAAGTTTTTCTCAAAGTAACGAAACAGATTCTATTAAAAATACGACAAATGAACCACAAATACTTCTTATTCCAATTTCATTAAAAATAAAAGAGGATTACATAATCCCAGTAGGACATTATGAAGTAAAAGGTGAAAAAAAAGATGGTGAAGTTTTTCTAAACCTTTATCAGGCACATGATTTAATTGCAAAACTTCCGGCAGAAGAAACTAATGATGATTTTGGAGAAGAAACAATAAATTTTGTTAAATTATTGCCTCATGGCGATTATCATGTTGAAATTATATATGGCGGGATTGATTTTAACGCATACTCAATTATTGATATAGAATAAAGGGTAAAAGGCAAGAACCAAAGAATAATAAGTTGAATTAATATCGACAAAGAGGGTAAAAAAAAATGAAAAGAGCAATTGTAATAGTAATAGATTCAATGGGAATAGGGGCAATGGATGATTGCAGAGAGTTTAATGATGTTCCGCATTGTAATACATTAAAAAATGTTTGTGAGTTCAATAACGGTTTGAATGCCCCTAATTTAGAAAAAATGGGTTTAGGAAATATCCAAGATTTTAAAGGAATTAAAAAATGCGAAACTCCAATTGCTCAATATGGAACAATGCTTGAAAAATCAAAAGGAAAAGATACAACTACCGGTCATTGGGAAATGATGGGACTTGTTTCTGAAAAACCATTTGCAACATTTCCTAACGGATTTCAATCAGAAATTGTTGAAAAATTTATTAAACAAACAAATTGCGGAGGTATTTTAGCTAACCGTCCGGCAAGCGGAACTGCAATTATTGAAGAGCTAAATGAAGAACATCACAAAACCGGTTTCCCTATTGTTTATACAAGTGCTGACAGTGTTTTTCAAATCGCAGTAGACACTGATTTAATTCCGCTTGATACGCTTTATAAATGGTGTGAAATCGCAAGAGAAATACTTAATGATTACAATGTTTCTCGTGTAATTGCAAGACCTTATAAAATTATTGACGGCAAACCAACAAGAATTTCAAAAGACAGACGTGATTATTCCATGGTACCTTCACATACCGTATTGAATGAATTAGAAGCTGCCGGCTTAAAAGTGTATGGTATCGGCAAAATTGAAGATATTTTTTCAAAATCAGGTATAACTTATGCTGTACACACAGGTTCAAATAAAGAAGGTTTGGAATTAACTCTTGATGCTGTAAAAAATACCCCACCCCTTACTCCCCTCCCCCAAGGGGCGGGGAACTGCTCGCTGATTTTCACCAACCTTGTTGACACAGACATGCTTTTCGGCCACAGAAACGATGCAAAAGGTTATGGAAAAGCAATTGAAGAAATTGATACATATATTGATGATATTATAAATGAAATGCAAGAAGACGATTTATTGATTATTACAGCAGATCATGGCTGTGATCCTACTGTTGAAGGGACTGATCATACAAGAGAAAAAGTACCAGTTCTTGTTTATTCAAAAAACTTGCAGCCAAAAAATCTGGAAACAATAACAGGTTTTGATTATGTTGCAAATATTGTAAAAAAACATCTTATTTAATCACAACTCTTGCAATCGCAACCATAGTCCAGAATACAAACTGAATTTGCGGGCGGAAAAACACAGTATCGACAAAACCATGTATACTTACCGCACAAATTGAAATTAATGCTGTAGCAACAAGTATTACAGATTTTGTATCTGTTGATTTCCAGATAAATTTAATAGCATTATTTATTAATGTAATTAAAAATCCTAAATATGCAATTAATGCAAAAATTCCGCTTTCTACAGCAATTTCCAAATAAATATTATATGCACTCAATGCATCAAATCCAGTTTTCATATACAATCCGTATATTTCACGAAAATTTTTGTTGCCGACACCGATACCTAAAAGCCAATTATCTTTAAACATTTCAAAAGAAGATTGATAAACATTAAACCTGAAAGAATTTGATGAATCCTGACGCATTGCGAAAATAGATAAAACCCTTGCTCTTAAAGAAGAAACGCATAATATTGCAGTCGTTGCAAAAGCGACAATTCCGCCGACAAAAGAAAGATATATAGTCTTATAATTTTGCCATAAGTATTTAGCTGAAACTGCGAACATGCCGGAAAGAATTACAAACATTCCAATATACGATCCGCGGCACCCTGTCAAAAACAAAGTTAATGTAGATAAAAGAGCCAATAGCAAACCAATTAAGGATAATCTATATTTTTTATCGACAAAACAATACGCACTCAAACCATATAAAGCAGGAATTCCTGCTACAAAATATCCTCCGAGTAAATTTGGATTTAAAGGCTGTAAAGTACCGTAAACTCTTGTCATAACTTGTTCCGGATTAAGATTTGAAACATCTTGCCATGTAGAAATCTCCTCAACATGAGCAAAATTTTGCAAAAATCCAACAACAGACTCAAAACTTACACATAAACCTATTATTCCCAATATATAAGGAATTTTAGTTTTATTATTTTTTAAATATTGAACAATAGATAAATAAAAAGCTAAATATGTAAATGTTTTAAAAAAGCCCTTTAAACTAAGACTAAATAAAGTTGACCCAAAAAGACTTATTATAACAATCATGAAATAAGCTAAAAGCCACAGTTCAAAAGTTTTATAATCTAATCTTTCATCAGGTTTAAAAATCAATTTTATAACAGTCAAGAATACCGCAATAAGAGCAATAAAACCGATAATATCAGATGATATTACAGTTGATGATAAATACACAGCGGCAATAGAGGCAAAAATTAATTTGTCAATATTTTGTAAAAACAGGCTGTTTTCATATAAATATTTAGTTTTGCTCTGAGTAAATTGTAATATTTTATTGAACATCATTGTTAGTATTTATAGTGTCATGAAATTTATCATCATTAGTTTCCGGCATAACTTTTAAATCAGAAACTGTGCCGTTAAATTTATAATCTTTACCTTCTAATGTTATAGGCAATCCCATTTTAATTTTGTTACCGCCAACAACCGCACCATCTTTGGTGATTTTTGCTGTGTCGGTTAAAGTCACAGTAATATCATACATATTTGCTTGAGAAACATCTTCTACAACCATAACTTTTTTACTGTTTAATATAGGAAGTACAACTTTTTTTCTGTCCGCTTTAACTGCAACGATATCAAGATCTGAATACGGTACATTTCTGATGCTGATAAAAGTCTTTTCCTTAGCTTTTAGAGGAATATCGTTACCTGTTAAAGTTATACCTCTGACAAAAACCTGAAATGAGATTTTTGAAGTAGCTTCAATTTGTTTAGATGCAGTTTGTCTAAAATTTTTGTATGTAAAAAATCCAACAACTAATGCCAAGACTACACCCGCAATTATTATAAAATCTACAGGTTTAATCTTTTTTAAAATATCTGATAAATTTTCCATAAAAGTTCTCTCCTATTATAATTCTTCCACTGCTGCAAGAAGTTCGTCAATAGTTGTAGTTGCGCATCCGAATTGTTTAACAACAATGCTGGCAGCAATATTACCGATAATAGCAGCATATGCAGGGTCAGCACCTGCCGCAAGAGCCAAAGTATAAACAGCCGTAACTGTATCACCGGCGCCTGTAACATCAAAAACCTCTGATTTATTGAAAACCGGAATTTTTGTATAATTTCCATGCGCTCTGGTTACAAACATTCCGTCTGCCCCGCAGGTAATTAATATCGATTTTGCATTTGTTTGAGCCAAAAGTTTATCACCAGCACGCTTCAAATCTTCTTCTTTTTCAATAAAAAATCCGACTGATTTTTGAGTATCAGGTAAATTCGGTGTCATTGAGGTTACGTTTCTATAAACTTCCAATTCTTTCTGAGCATCAACAACAATTATCTTGTTATATTGATTTGCAAGTTTAATAGTTTCCTGAATAATTTTTGGAGTAAGTGTTCCAATATGGTAGTTAGACAATATTACAGCATCAAACTCCGGTATAGCTCTTTCAATTTGTTTTAAAACTTCTTCTTCGATTTCCGGACTCAAGAATCCATCAGTCTGTCTGTCAATTCTAACAATCTGCTGAGTAATAGATGTTGTAATAGAACCGGAAATTCTTGTTTTAGTAGTAGTTTTACGTTCAGGATCGACAACCAGACGTCCGCAATTTACATTAGCTTTTTCAAAAGTTTCTCTTAATTGACCGGCTTGAAAATCATCCCCACAGACACCAATAACCGCTGTTTTTCCGTTATTCAACGCTGAAACATTATGAGCCGCATTTGAAGCTGCCCCAAGAATAAGTTTCGTATCACTATGACGCAATATTAAAACCGGCGCTTCTCTGGAAATTCTTTCAGCATTACCATAAACCATTTCATCAATAGCTAAATCCCCAATTACCAACACTTTTGGTTCATTTAGTTTTTTTATATAAGAGACTAACTGTTCTTTATTAATATACATAACAAAATTATGTTAACATAAATAAAAATTTTATCCAAATTTTCAAAAAACTATTGAAATGTAAATATTTTTTAATTACAATAGCAAAAAATATTTTTTTGGTGATTTATAAGAATATCGAAAGGCGGACTGTATGATTACAGCTATAAACAGCATTAGATTTTCAAACAATATTTATAACAACAATAAAATAGCAAGAAGCAAAATAAGTTCAATCCCAACAGACTCAGTTTATTTTACAGCTAACCCTTTAAAAATATCAGAAAAAAGTATAAATACTGTTCAAGAATTTGCAAATGAATTGATACTCAACAAACTATACAAATTTTCTATACCAAAAACAGAAAAATTTCAGATTGCTTCAATAAAATCAAAAGATTTTCCTGATAAACGTTCACTTATTGTAGTTTATAGAGAATATCCGAAAAATAACAGAATAAAACAATTAAATTTTATTATAAATAATAACGGCGAAATTCTTGAAAATGGAGTAGCTGTAAAAAAAGCTAATGAAATTCGTTTTTATGACCAGATTATTCCGGCAATAATTAATCAAGCAAAAAAAGAACTAAAAAAAGCTTAAAAAGACTAATTGGTGGGAACGGTTTTCCCACCCTACTTTTACCAATGTCGGACTTTAATTTCGATACCCAATATGGCGGAGCGGCTACGCTTTTTTCACCAATTTTGGACTTTAATTCCGATACCCAATATGGCGGGTGGAGCGGCTACGCTCCCTAATCTACTGAAAAGATTTCCTTGATATCTTCCATTGTAAGTGATTTAACAATGTTTCTATCAACCGAAATTACACTATCAACAAGGTTACGTTTAATAGTTTTCAGTTTTTGAATTTTTTCTTCAACAGTATTTTTCGTAATAAGTCTGTAAACAAACACTTTTTTTGTTTGCCCAATACGATAAGCCCGGTCAGTCGCCTGATCTTCTACAGCAGGATTCCACCATGGATCGTAATGAATAACGTAATCTGCCCCCGTAAGGTTAAGACCTGTACCGCCGGCTTTCAAACTGATTAAGAAAATTGGGATTGAAGGAGTTGAATTAAATCTTTCAACAGCACCTTGTCTGTCTTTTGTTTTACCTGTCAGGTATTCATATGGAATTCCTTCTCGTTCAAGCCATGCTTTTACAATATCAAGCATATCCACAAATTGACTGAACAAAAGCACCCTGTGGCCTTCATCAATAATTTCTTCAAGCATAGATTTTAATTTTTCAAACTTGCCTGATTTCATTATATTTTTAACATTTTCTTTATCATAAAGTCTTGGATGACAGCAGATTTGACGTAATCTCAATAATGCCGAGAAAATAGACAGTCTGCTTTTTTCAAGACCGTTTTGCTCAATAGATTTAAACAGTTCCTCTTTTGTACTATCTAAAACTTGTAGATAAAAATCTCTCTGTTCATCTGTAAGTTCACAGTATGCAATATTTTCAACTTTATCCGGTAAATCTTTTGCAACATCTCGTTTCATACGGCGTAAAATAAACGGATAAATTTGTAATTTCAAACGCTTTTCAACAGTTTTATCCTGACGTTCCATAATCGGATTTACATAACGTGAATTAAAGTCAGCAACACTAAATAAAAATCCCGGCATAAGAAAATCAAATACAGACCACAGTTCTTCAAGTTTATTTTCAATAGGAGTACCGGATAACGCCAATTTATGAGATGCTTGTAATTTTTTGACAGCTTGAGCAGTTTGTGACATAGCATTTTTAATATTTTGAGATTCGTCAAGTATAACGTATCTAAAATTATATTCTTTTAGTTTTGCAATATCACGTCGAACAAGTGCATAACTTGTAATCACTACATCATAATTTGGAATTTCTTTAAAAAATTGCTTTCTTTCCACACCGGCTAATTTCATACAGCTCAGTGTCGGCGCAAATTTTTGTATTTCAGATTCCCAGTTAAACACAACTGTAGTAGGACAAATTACAAGAACAGGCATAGGACCGTCTTCTTCTTTAGCTTTTTGAATTACAGCTAATGCTTGTAATGTTTTACCAAGCCCCATATCATCCGCCAGAATACCGTTCAAGCCGTATTTATACATAAACCAGAGCCAGCCAAAACCTTTTGTCTGGTATTCTCTAAATTCAGCATTTATACCTTCAGGAAGTTTCAAATCTTCAGAAGTTGAAAAGTTTGACATTTGTTTCCAGAAATTTTCAAACTTCTCACTCAAAACAAGTTCTACATTTAGGTTTTTAAGTTCATTAATCAAACCTGCACGATAAGTTTTTACGACATATTTATTAAATTCATTTCTGTAAACATCAAATGAATTAAATGCTCGCATAATAGCATAAATATCCTGAGCAGGAAATTCTACAAAACCCAAACTTCTGATGCGGCTGTATTTTTCACCGCTTTGAATTGTATCGTAAACTTCGTCAAAATTAATTATTTCATCACCGGCTTGACCATACAAATAAATTTCAAAACTATCTTCATTTTCTTTAGAAAAATCGATTTTAGCACAAAGTTTAAAAGGATTGTCCATAAGTTTGAAGAAATTCATATCATCTTTTTCAACAAACTTCCAGCCTTCACCGGCCTGTTTAATATAGTAATTATAAAAATCAATTGCATTTTCTTTTTCAAGAGCGAGGTTATTAGTCTGCATCGGAACAAATTTGCAAGCCAAAAGCATTTGATAAGCTTCCTGCTCATGCTTTAGATTTCTTTTAATCCAGTAAACTAAATCTTCACCCTGTTTTTTTACAGTAATATAAGGTGCTTTACCGGCAGTTGTTTTAGAATAAGGAACAATTACTCCGTCATAATCAAATTCTAAAGAAGCTTTCAATGACTGATCATAATCAATTCCAAGAGTAACAACATTAATCGGAGGACGTTCAGTCAACATAAGATTACTTATATTTTCTGCAATTTCAACATCCATAATCTCTTGAAGTTTTGGTAGTTCTTCATAAATAAACTTTCCGCCATCTGCATCTTTTAAATCCGTAAATGATGATTTTAAAATATTTTGAGGCAAAGAGTTCATTGCAATATTTGTCGGAAAAATTATATTTTTATATCTTCCCCATTTCAAATGACGTGAAAAATATCTAACTTCTTCCAGCGGATAAACATCATCTTTATCAGGTCTTTTCCATTCAAGAGATAATAAAATAGTACCTTGCGCACCGGTATTAACTGTTAAAACAAGTTTCCATTCTTCATCGGTAAACTTTAAACGTTCTTTTGTTTTCTCATCCAAAACTTCATCAGCTTTAGACAACAAAGTAAACATCGGGCCGAATTTTGTAATAGGAATGTCATACCATCCGGCTTTTTTATCCTGTCTTGAAATCGTCAAAAGCTGTTGAAAAATTGCAACTTCAACTTTTTGAGAATTATTAAGTTCAAAAGTTTTATCCTGCCTTTGAGCTTCAATTAATGCTCTTAAAATAGGTTCAATCTGTCTTACAACCTTTCCGGTTTCTCTGGAGCGTACAAGAACTGAGAAAAAATTAGCTTTACGTTTTGAATTAAAATGGAAAATAAAGTTTCCCTGCGGCACTTCTGTCAAAGCTGTATTTTCATCAGGAAAATCAAATTCAAATCCATATTTTGTTTCAAGCCAATCTTCATACGCATGTTCATCAATTGCTTTTAGAGCAACCGCAACTGCATGCTTGCACCATTCATCTTTCAAAGGGCAATTACAGCGTGCTTCAACTTTATTTTTTTTAAAAATCAAATCTGTATTATAATGCTCCTGAAAATTGCCTTTTACTTTTGCCATATAAAAATTTTTTTCAGGATAAGAATCAAACACCATATCTTTAAGATGGTATTCATAGCCTCTTCGCCAGTTACCAGCACCGGCATTTTCTTTTATAAATTTATAATTAAATTCCTGCTGACTCATTAATGAGCAATCTCTTTCCTGTTACCAAAGGGAAATTCCGGATATAGAAAATATTCTATAAACCCTTACACAAATATTATACATGAATTAAAAAAAAAGGCAAGCATTTTTAAACTAAAACATAATAATGAAAAGCGTAAGCAAACAATATTCCAAAAATAGCGCCCATAATAACTTCAAGTGGAGTATGTCCCAATAATTCTTTCAATTTTCCGCCAATCGCCTGAACATCATGGTTATAAAAATCATCCATCATTCTATTTAAACAAGCTGCTGTTTTTCCTGCTGCACGTCTGACACCTGCCGCATCATACATAGTGATTAATGCAAAACCTAAAGAAATTGCGAAAACTATTGAATCAAAACCTTCAATTAAGCCAACAGATGTAGCAAGTCCCATAACTCCGGCAGAATGAGAACTTGGCATGCCGCCTGTAGTTGTAAATATTTTAAAATTAATTTTTTTAGTTTTTAATGTAAATATAAAAAATTTAATAACCTGCGCAAAAAACGCAGCTAACACTCCGGCTGCCAGAGCTTCATATCCTGTATTAATAATTCCTGTAATCATTTTTCCTCTCTTTTTATAATACTAACATAACATAAAACTCTTAGCAAATTATAAAAATTATTCTTTATCTTCCTGCATTTCTTTAGCAATATTATAAAATTCTTGTTCTAATTTCTCAGTATCTGTCGATTTTTGCCGGCGTTCTTTTTGTTCTTCAAAAGCTTTTTTACGAGAATTTATAACATTAGCAACATTCATCATTGCAAGAGAATTTAAAGTAGCACGCAAAACAGCACTTCTATCAGTGTATTTTTGGCTATCTTCCTCTTGTAATTCTTCTTCTCTTTGCTGCTGCGCAAAGTATTCACTGCCCTGTCCCATTTTGTCATCCTGAGTTTTGGCAGCTGTACCGGAAATATCTCCGCTTTTAAAATTGAATGAGCCTCCGATTCCAAAGAATCCGGCTGATCTGTTATCGACCATACTAACCCTCGATTTTGTTTTCTCGTGATAATATTATCAGATTGAATGTTATATTAACTCATCTGAATATATTATTTTGCTATTATGTTAACAAATTTTTACAAAAAATTATATTCTCTTTTTTGCTGATTTTATATTGAAAAAATTGGGCATATATGATATTATATATAATATGAAAGGAATATTATGAGAAGATTTAAAGGTTTTACATTAACTGAACTTATGATTGCTCTTACAGTAATCGGTATAATTGTTGCAGTTGTTACTCCTGCAATTATGAAATCAAGACCTAATAAAAATAAAATGATGGTTAAAAAAACATTTTATACAACTGAAAATATTATCAGCAATCTAATAAATGATGAGAACTTATATCCAGATATGCGTGACTTATGCAAACCCGGAGCTGAAAGCGGCAGTGATTCTAAAATATATTGCGCGTGGGGATTTGATTACTCAGAAGAAGGAATGTTTGATGGAGAAAAGTACGATGCTGAGGGTAAATTTGCAGCATTATTTAAAGATAATTTAAATGTCTCAAAAGATATAAGTAACTGTGAAAGCAGTAATATAACTGTCTCTGATAGATCTGTCTGTACAAAATTTTACACCACAGACGGTGTACTCTGGGATATACAAGGAACTGTTGATGCTTGGACATCCGGACAAGACAAAGTTGGAACATTCGACGACCAGACAGATGCTGCCGGAATCGGTACTATTACAATTGATGTAAATGGCGATGAAGAACCAAATTTAGCTTGTACAAAAGCAAATGATGATTGTGATCAGTACGAAATTCAAATTCTTGCAAATGGCAAACTAAGAATTAATCCTGATCATGAAAGAGCTATTGAATATGTTACAATTAATACATCAATAAAAGACGAACTTTGATAAAGTAATCGAATAATCGCGCGAAAGTGAGGAAAGTCCGTGCATTCAAGGACAAGCAGCCGGAGAAACTTCCGGACGGCGTGAGCCGGTGGATAGGACCACAGAAATGAATGCGTTAGCCGGTGTTTGCCGGGATTGGCTTGTCGGAGGACAAGATGAGCAGGGCAAACATTACGACACCGCCGTTGTGACCGAAACGTAAGTGAAGGGAACGTAGCAATCTATAGATTGCACAGGCGGAAATAACGATAGACTGCCGATGGACATAAGTCACAGGCGATGGTGCAACGGTGAGGTAAGAGCATCACCAGCGATATTGAGAAATATCGGCTAGGCAACCCCCTGCTGAATGCAAGATTGAGTTGAAGGTTATAAAGGCTGTCCGCCAACTTCAGAAAAAATCGCTAGAGATTGGAAGTAATTCCAATACCAGACAGATGATTATTTAGAAACAGAACACGGCTTATGAGTTACTTTATCTTTATAAAAATCACCTTGATTACAAGGTGATTTTTATATGATTAAATTTCTCTCTCCCCAAGGAGGAGTCAATAAGTTGTAGGCTTTCAGCCCAACAATTATAATTAATGGAACTATGCCCCCCCCCCTTCAACCCCGCAGCACATATTCTTTCTAAAATTATATTAATATATTATGCCCTGCGCGGGCAGCGGGAACTTTTGG
>CATLEG010000048.1 GCA_949915775.1 uncultured Candidatus Melainabacteria bacterium
TTAATAAGCCCTGGTGGCAAGGACTCCGCTTTTTTGATTAAGTATCAAAAAAGAAGGAGGGGAGAGTAGACGTCGTCTACCGATTCCGCCGAGGCAATGTTTGAAAAGTTAATAAGCCCTGGTGGCGGAATCGGTAGACGCGTCGGACTTAAAATCCGGTTGGAGTTAAATCCAGTGCCAGTTCAAGTCTGGCCCAGGGCAAATATATAAAAAGCGGATATAATATCCGCTTTTTTTGTTTTTTTGTTTAAGTGAATAAGATAATAAGATAATAATTGCGTAGCACCCCTCACCCGAAATTCTAACTTTCGCTCTAAAGCTCAAGTCGAATTTCTACCCTCTCCCGCAAGGGGCGAGGGAATGTAACTTTATTTCCTCCCTTTTCAAGGGAGGGTTGGGGTAGGTTTTAGATTCTTAGCTCTGTCAGAATGATGAATAATAAAATCACCATTTTGTCCCCTCTCCGATGGAGAGGGCTAGGGAGAGGGGTTGTATTTGGATTGCGTAAAAAGAGCGGTAAAATAAATATATTACCAAAACTACTGCGCAATGATAAATTAGCCGTCATTGCGAACGTTAGTGAAGCAATCCAGTTTACCCTCACCCGAATTTACAAAATTGTCACCAACATTTATCGACAGGACTACGTGCGTAGCACCCCTCACTGCCTGTCACATCGCTCGCAATATACGAGTGCGCTTCCGCACTCTTTGCTCGCTCGTTCTCCACGCTCGCAGAGTTTCGCTTATTGCACATACGTGCACCTCGCTCAATCTGCTCGCTATCCGGACTCGTTTTACTACGTCCGTCCGCAAATCCGCTCTCCCGCAAGGGGCGAGGGGATATAACTTTTAGAAAATATTAACCATACATTTTGAATGTTCTTTCGATATTTTTATCAACAGCACCTTTGATTGAATCATATTCAGTTTGTAAAGAATTATGTTCTGTATCGATATTTTTCAATTCTAAATCATAACGTTTGTCTTTATTTTCTATTTTATTCATTGCGGCATTGTATTCAGCTTCAGCTTTTGCTATAGCTGCATTATTTGTTTGTTCCGTAATGTCACTGCAATTTGAATAAATAATAGGGTTCCAGTTATTGTAAGCATCAATTTGCTCCATAGAAACAATTCCGCTGTCGAATGCAAATTTTATCCAATCTTTGCTGGAAGCTAAGCCGTCAAGTAATACCTGATATCCGCTTTGCTGCATACGTAAGAATAGGTTTTCATACCATACTTTTTTAGCTTGACCGTTTTCGTTATATGAATCATTTGGATTGCTTGTGTCTATCCATGAGTAATTAGGTTCACCATATGTATTTTGAATACAATCTAATAGATATACATCATATACTTGTTCAAATGCGTTTAACTTATCTTTTAACTTATTTTTTAACTCCTCATCGTCTATCCCATCGCCTTTAAGTGCATTGTGAATTTTTTCAATATTATCTAAGTCCATATTTGTGATATCACCATATAAGCTGCCTCCAAAAACTAATTTAGTAATCTCTTGCACAGAAAGATTAAATGCGCTGATAATTTCGGTTTGCTTATCTATAATTTTTTGTATTTCAGCATTTTTATCTTTTATCAAACTTTGATCCATTGCTTTAACAATAGCTTCAGCTCTTTCTCTGATAGATGCAGCATCCGGAATATATTTATTAGCATCAAAAATATTATAAATAGCTCCGGATAAGCTGTTTAAGATACTAATTAATACATCTTTTTTATTTCCGTCAGTGTTTTTTGTTTCAACGTCAATAGTTTGATCATTAAGCGAACCTGCGGTATTCTCACCTATAAGTTTAAGTATATCTTCTGGTATTGTAAAAACAGAAAAGTTATCCTTTAGAGTTGTTTTGTCTGTCTCGTATGCATCATTGATTGAACTTTTCGTCACTGTACCATCATTATTATATTGAATGGCAAATTTGCCATTACCATCAATTGAAAGATTATCTATAGTAGTAATTTTTTCTGCTCCGCTGCTATCTTCACCTGTATATGTGAATGTATAGCCATTAACAGATTTTTTTAATGTCCAATCATCACAAACCAATGCACCATCTTTGAATTCAAACAGACCGTTTGAATAGCTTACTTTAGAATTAGCTCCTGTTCCATTCGTTAATATTTGCTCGTATGTTTTTAAAGTATTTTCACCCTGGGTTGTAGGATTAGAGTTATTTAATTTATTAAGAATTTCTTGAACATATTTTATACCTTGGTTAAGGTTATTTTTATTAGTTGTATCTGCCATCATTGATTCTTCATCTATCGCAACCCCCTGTATTAAAGTTAGTATTTCAGAAGGAGTTTTTGCACTAAGACCGGCTGGTTGTATGCTCATTTTTTCATAATCTGCTAACATATTATTAGCGACTAAAGAGAGATATGCATCTCGTTTTTCAACATAATCGGCAACGAGTGTTGTATATTTAGTGTACATATTAGAAGTTTTTGCATTCAAGTAACCTATATGAACATCATCAGAACCTTCATAAAGTTTTTTTAAACTATCGATTATTTTATCAGCACTTTCACCTGGTATATATGCTGAGGTATTGTCATCGATTTTGTATTCAATACCTTTTTCTTCTTTATCATAATGAGCTTTTAAATTATCCCAATATGTTGTTGTTTCTTCAAGACCATATGATTTTAAGAATATATTCAAATTTCCATTGGCATCTTTAAATTTCTTAGCATCAGCTTCTGATACAAGAATATTGCCAGCAGAGTTAAATAATGCATACTGGTTATTGTAAGGGTTATAAGTTGTTAATGCATTGAATGTTAAAGCTTGATAACTTGCGTTATTATCTTTATCATAGTTTGTAAACATTAATTGAGCTTCGTTTAAAGCTTGAACATAAGCTTCACTAACCTGAGAACTTTCAGTAGCAAGGCGCATCTTGTTGTTGTTGATAATCTGAGCTCTTAACTCGTTATCAGACATACGAGATGTGATTGATAATAATCTAGCTTGTCCTGCTGCCATTCCCATTTTTTCTGTCCTTTTTATTGGTGTACATTTTTAAGGTTTTGTTCATTGCCGTTTTTAAATTATTTTTTAATAACGGATGTTTTTTCCTTTGATAGAATGTTCCCTTAGTAACTTTCATTATGGTATATCGGCTATTTTATTCAGAAACTTTAATATTTTTAGGGTAAATGTTAAGATTTTGTAACAAAAAAACTCTCTCTTGGAGAGGGAATGAGGAAAATATCCTCTCCCTTTGGGGGAGAGCTAGAGAGAGGGGTCAATATTTTTATTATAAATATCATCATGTAAAACTTCGCAATGACAAAATAAGACCCTGAACATCATTTCAGGGTCTCGGTTTATTTTTTTATAATATATTTTTTATTAGATTATCAACAGCTTCTTGAGGAGTGTATTTTTCTTGTTCACCGGTTTCGCGAACTTTATATTCTACAAAACCTTCATTGATAGTTTTTCCGACTGTAACTCGGTATGGGAAACCTATCAAATCTGCATCTTTGAATTTTACCCCTGCACGTTCATCTCTATCATCAAGCACAACTTCAATTCCTGCTGATTTCAATGCTTCATACATTTCATTTGCAACTTTCATTTGAAGTTCGTCTTTGATATTAACAGGAACGATTACAACATGATATGGAGCAATTGCAATCGGCCATTTAATACCATATTCATCGTAGTGTGCTTCTACTGCCGCTGCGGCTGTTCTTGAAATGCCGATACCGTAGCATCCCATAACATACGGATGAGTTTTGCCGTTGATATCTGTATAAACAGCGTTCATCGGTTTTGAATATTTAGTACCAAGTTTGAAAATATTACCAACTTCAATTCCTTTTGTAACCTGTAATGGTTTACCGCATTGCGGACAGAATTCTCCGCGTTCTACAAGTCTGATGTCTGTGAATTCTATGTCATTCTGAGCAGAGCGAAGAATCTCGTGAGATCCTTCGGCTAAAGCCTCAGGATGACAGATTAAACAGTCTTCAAGATTTGCTCCGACAAGATGTTTATCGGTTTGGTTAATGCCTACTACAAAGTTTTTCATATCTTTTACAGTTTCATCAGCAATAATTTTTACGTCTTTCATCGGACCAATAAAACCGGGAACGGCCTCAAATCCATGTTCTGCCATAAGTTCTGCTATTTCTGCTGAAGATGCAATTCTTATATCAATACCGCCGACTGCGTTCATTAATTTCGTTTCTTCAACTGTTTTGTCTGCTCTTATTAATGCTAAAACAGGTTTTTTGTCTACAATATAAACTAAAGTTTTTAAAATTATAGATGCTGGTATATTTAAAAATTTACATAACTCTTCAATTGAATGAGTATTTGGTGTATCTATAATTTTTGTTTCTTTAAAGTAATCTTTGCCGTCAACTACAGCTTCGGGAAGATTTGATACAGCATGGTTTGAGTTTGCTGAATAATCACAATCATTGCAATAAAATACGTCATTTTCACCGGCATCAGTATCTGTGATTACCATGAATTCGTGCGAAACGCTGCCGCCGATTGCGCCTGAATCAGATTGAACCATTTTTGTATCAAGTCCGCATCTTTCAAAAATTCTCTTGTAAGCACGAGCCATATTTTCATATTCTTTATCAAGTCCTGCTTCATCTAAATCAAAGCTGTAAGCGTCTTTCATGATAAATTCGCGGCCTCTTAAAAGTCCGTAGCGAGGTCTGATTTCGTCGCGGAATTTTGATTGAATTTGGTATAAATTTACAGGTAACTGTTTGTATGATTTTAAGCCGTCTCTAGCAACAGATGTGATAATTTCTTCATGTGTAGGTCCAAGGCACATATCGCGGTCGTGACGATCTTTCAATCTCATCAATTCTTTACCGTAAACTTCCCATCTGCCTGATTCTTCCCAAAGTTCTTTCGGCTGGACAAAAGGCATTAAAAGTTCTTGTGCTTCGGCTCTGTCCATTTCTTCTCTAACGATATTTTCAATCTTTTTCAAAACTTTCCACATCAAAGGCTGATATGTATATACGCCCGGTGCAAGTTTTTTTATAAAACCAGCTCTTCCAAGCATTTTATGAGAAATTACTTCTGCATCAGAAGGATATTCTCTCAAAGTTTGTACAAACATTTTTGACATTTTCATAATTCTATATCCTCTAATTAATCATTCTTAACTGCGGATTCTGAGATTAAAGTCTGTGATGACAAGTCTTGTTTGTCATTCTGAACTCGTTTCAGAATCTCCGTCTTATTTTATCATGAAAAAATTATGAGAGAAACTTATCAAGTTCTTTTTTTACAAGTTTTGGAGAAACAGTTAGTGTGCTATTGTATTTCAAGGCGTTATTCATATACTGTACATATTTTTCTTTATTATTTTTCAGTTTCTGAACTTGTGCCATAAAATAATACAAATCGCCTTCACCTTCACAGTTTTCTAAAGCTTGTTCCATAATGTTTTCTGCTGTGTCGTAGTTTTTTGAAACTATTAATATTTTTGTGTAAATCTTGTAAGCTTCAATATCTTTAGGGTTATATTCAATAGTTTTTTGAAGATTTTCTATTGCGTTTTTTAGATTTCCTTCTTCGTAATCTATTGAGGCTAAATTGAAATACGCCCAGCTGTAGTCCGGAGAAATTTCCAATACTTTTTTAAATTTTTCTCTTGCACCTTTATTATCACCCTGTTCTTTTAATATATTTCCTAAATAAAAATGTGCATATATATCATCATCATTTAAATCAACAGTTCTTTGAAAATAATATTTTGCCCCGTCCAATTTTCTTTCTTTAAAATAACAAAGTCCGATAGAAAAATAAGAATTTGAATCATTGTTGTCTTTAGCTAATACGCGTTCAAAACACTCAACTGCGGTTTCATACATTTTTTTATCAGCATAAACCAGGCCTAAATTATAATAGGCATCAACTTCTTCAGGCGCAAGTTCTATTGCTTTATTATAATTTTCTATTGCTTTGTCCTGATTTTTTAGTTTTTCGTAAGTAATGCCAAGATTATAAAAAATCCCGCTGTCATCTGTAAAAACTTTTGACAAATATAAAAAATGCTGTAATGCCTCTTCCGGAAAATTGCAATCAAGTAATAAAACCGCTAATTGTCTGCGAATTTGAAAATCAGTTTTATCTTTTTTTAATATATTCTGTAGTTCTTCAATCTTATCAATTTTAGACATAAGTCTATTATATAACTTTTGTTAAAATATTGCAAAAATGTTAAAAGTTTTGTATTATAATTATACCCTCTCTCATTGTGAGAGGGAGTGGTTCTTAACGAGCTGTGCGAGATTTAGAACCGCGGGAGAGGGTTTAGTATAAGGAGAAAACTATGAGAATTTTAACTATAATTTTATCATTATTTTTATTTGCACAAACAGTTTCAGCAGCACCATTGAGCGGAAATGCTAAAACAAAAAGAATTCCGGCAGGAACTCCGTTTCAATTACAGCTTACTAATCCTGTCTCAACTAAATATAATACTTCCGGAGCCGAATTTACGGCAATTATGATAAATGATCAAACTTCAGATTCTGATGTGATTTTGCCTATGGGCTCTTTAGTCCGCGGTACTATAAAAAAAATAGAAGCGCCAAAAAGATTTTCCAAAGGTGCAATTCTTTATCTTGATTTTGATCATGTTGTTACTCCAAATGGCAGACAAGTTCCTTTGTCGATGTCTGTTGTCGGTAGAACTGACTTAACTTATGATGGTGGAATTGCAGGTTCTAAAGGTTATAAAGAAGCATTAGGCCAAAATTGGCAGGTTACAAAAGATATTACTAAAAATTCTACAGAATGGGGCGGTGATGTGTTTGACGGCGTTCCTGTTGCTGATCAAATTATGACCGGTGTAGGTGCAATTGGCGGCGCAATTGGCGGCGGAGCTTATTATGCGTATGATTTTTTCGCAGATATGATTAGAAAAGGTAAACCGGTTAATTTAAATAAAGGTGATATTTTAAATGTTATATTGGTAGATCCAGTTGATGTTCCCGTAATTTAAGTTAACTTAAATTAATAAAAATAGCAAAAATTTTTATTTTTGGATATTATATATATCAACAAAAGGAATTTGTTTATGGAAAATCAAAAAACTATAGGCATACCAAGAGGAATGTCTTTTTATAATAATTACCCGTTTTATTACGGTTTTTTTACAGATTTAGGGATAAAGATAGTTCTGTCTGATATGACAACAAAACAAACTATGTCAGCCGGTTCTTCTCTTGTAGTTACAGAAACTTGTCTTCCTATAAAAGTTTATATAGGTCATGTTCTTAATCTTCTGGATAAAGGAATAGATAAAATTTTTGTTCCGTCTATTCAATCTATTGCGCCAAAAATTTATAACTGTTCTAAAATCAGAGGATTACCCGATTTAGTCAGAAACGTTGTTAAACAAGACTTTACGCTTATTGAAGCAACTCTTGATAAATCTGAAAAAAATCAAGGTTTATATGAATTTTTATCAGAAATTGCATCTCAATTCGGTATAAATGATATGGAAAAAGTTAAAAAAGCCTCAAAAGCCGGTTGGAGATGTTATAACAATTTCCAAATTATGTCTAAATCCGGTATGAGTTACAAAAAAGCTTTGAATTACGCTTTGCAAGGTAAGGTATTTATTGAAAGCAGCGATAAAGAATTTCCTATTTCTGTAGCATTAATTTCTCATGGCTATAATATTTTTGATGAAAGAACTTCTATGAAAATATTTGATAAACTTGAAGATATGGATGTAAAAGTTTATTCATCATTACAATTATCAACTGAGCAAATGGCGGATGGTATTTCAGCTTTAGGTCAGGATATGTACTGGGCTAATGAGTATGAAATGACCGGTGCTGCCGGACATTATTTAAAAGATTCTAAAATAGATGGTATTATTACCTTGACTGCTTTTGGATGCGGACCGGATTCATTGATGATTGAACATATTATAAGAAAAGCAAAATCTTATAATAAGCCGCTTTTAAATTTAACTATTGATGAGCAAACCGGTGAAGCAGGATTTATTACCAGATTGGAAGCTTTTGTAGATATGCTTTTCCGCAAAAAACGTGCAAATATTATCAATAAAATTGATATTAATAATGAATATATTCCAAATACAAATTATATTGAAACTAAAAAATAGTTAAATTTATTAATATTTTAGCAAAAATTATAATTTTCATGGTTTGTATCAAATATGACAAAAATTCCTTTTATTGAAATTGATAAATTAAAAATTGCTCCTCAACATTTTTCTGATTGTTATTTGGTATCGTCTGTTGGTGCCCTGGCAAGAAGTAAAAATGGACGCAAAACTTTGCGTAATAATATTCGTTATAATCAAAATAAACAATATTATGAAATACACTTTTTAGATTGGAAAAAACAAAAGAAAGATATATTTGTTTCTCAAAAAGAAATGTCTAATATTGTTTTGACTGATAAATTTGCAAATCCTTTGAAATTAACCAGTCCACATAATCCAATTATACAGGCTATTGAATGCTCAATGAATAAATTAATTAAGTCATGTCCTTCGGTTAAGCCTTTATTTTGCAGATTAGCCAGTTCTGTAGAGCCTTTTGAATATAATATTTCATCTAATTTTATGAAAATGTTTACCGGAGTAAAACCGATATCAATCAATGAAAAAACTTTAAGAAAAAATCTTACTCATCATAAAGAATCTGTTTTGGAATTATTTGATAGAATGAAAGATAATAATTTTAGTTTTATAGCCGGAACTTCTAAAGGAACCCGTAAATTCTGCGCCTGGCATTGTTATTCAATAGAAAAAGTTGATGGCTCTAATGTATTTTTATATGATCACAGAAAGCAAACTTCAATTAATGTTAAGTATGATGAATTTATAAAATCATTTAAATACATAACAGGGTATTTTAATGATATGCTAAAGTAATATTTTTTACTGCTCAAAAGAATTAAACATAAGTAGTATGCTTATGTATTGCAATCTTTATATGGAATTCTGCCGGAGATAATTACTTATAATTTCAGCAGATGAAGCTACAAATTTTTCGCATGGACGGGTTTTATAATATTCTTCAGTTCTCTTTTCGGGTTTTGGAACATCATGCTTTTCATCTAAACCAAGTAATTCCCGACAAATTAATGTTTTATGCCGTTTCTCAAATTCTTTAGCAAGTTTTTGAATTCTTGTATAATGTTCTTCTTTAATTTCATCATTATTAGATTCTGTGTAACCGTATTTTAATCCTGCTATCAAAAACATTGCACTTACGGTTCCGCAAACTTCTCGCAAACGTCCCATGCCGCCGCCAAATGAAGAAGAAAGTTTTAAAGCGGTTTCAAAATCAAGTCCTACTTCATCACAAAAAGCACAAAATACAGATTGTGCACAATTGTATCCCTGTCTAAATAATTTTGCTGCTTTTTGCGGTTTGTTTTCCATATATATATTATACTACAATATTATTCTGTTCGGTAATGTTTTAATATTTGGTACAAAATAAAATTTATAATATGAATATGATATATAAATCTTTAATTTTACTAGGCCTGTTATTGGCATTATTTTTTGCTTATTTTACATATAAAACAAATACTTATGTAACTGCTGAATTTAAAAATTTAAGACCATTTCATGAACATGCACCGGTTTATTATAATGGCTTCAAAATTGGAAGAGTTGTTAAAACACGTCCTAATAACGAATATACTGCAACAATTGTTACAATGGAATTGCATCCGAATAATTTACGTTTACCTGTCAATATAATTGCGAATTTGAAAAAAGAAAAAGACAGAAATGATAATAAATTTGATTATATAGATATAATATATCCAGAAAAACCTTCCGGATATTATATTAAAGATGGCGATAGAATTGCAGGAAAAACTACAGTTGAGCTTGAAACTTATCTGGCAAATCAGGATCCTGATTCTCTTGATGCTATAAAAGCAGATATTGCAGAAACTGTCAAAAATTTAAATATAACAGTTCAAACTCTTGGCGATTTGTTCTCATCCTTAAACTCTATGGTTCAAGATGTTAAACCAAATGTAGTACAAGCGTCTTCTGATTTGACGACAAGTTCGGCTAATATTGTAAAAGTTTCTCAAAATATTGATACATTTACTGGTAATATTAATTCCTCATTAAATGAAGAAAGAATGAATTCGACAGCAGCAGATTTTCAATCAACAAGTAAAAATGTGAAAATTATGACTGCTGAAATAAATAATTCATTGCCACAAGTTCAATGTGCTATTTATCAAGCTAATAAAGTTTTGTGTAATTTGAATGAAATGACAGCAGGTCTAAATCGTACTATGAAAAAGCCTTTCGGGGGATTTCGATTATTTTTTGGCAGACCTTTAGGTAAAATTGAATGTAAATAGTACAGTTGGGGAATGTATTTTGAAATAAATTAATTTAGCATATATATACAAGCCGGAAAGATAGAGGAAAGTATGTATAAAGCATATGAAAAATTTTTATTTCAAAATGATAAATATCTTCAAAAACAGCGTGCAGCGTATATTGCAGCGTTAAGTCATGATTTGAAGATTCCTACACTTGCTCAAATAAGAGCTCTTGAATTAATTGCAAGCGGAGAGTTAGGCAATTTAAGTCAAGAGCAAAATGAAATTATTAATTTGACATTGGATTCTTGTAAATCTGTATACGATATGCTTTCAACCATTTTAACCACATACAAATACGAGAATAATGATGTTACATTAAACATGCAAAAAATTGAAGTTTCTCAATTAATGAATAATTGTTTTTTAAAGTTTTCAAAAGATATTTGTTATAAAAAATTGAAGATTAAAGTAATATCTGAAAATGGTCCTTGCTATTTGTTTGCCGATGAATCTCAAATTAAACAAGCTTTTGAAAATTTAATAGATTATTGTATATCATTAACCGATTCAGCTGTTGAATGTAAAATAAACATTTCTGATAATAATATAATAGTATCATTCATCTTTGATAGTTTAAATGGAGAAAAACTTGAAGGACTTTTAAATGAATATTCTGAACTGAATTTTGATAAAGTTGGCAGCGGATTAGGGTTATATCTGACAAAACAAGTTATTGCCGCACATAATGGTGATATTAGTTTAAATATTAGCAAGCCTAAATTTAATATTTGCAGTATTAAACTTCCAAGTATTAAAGATTGTAAAATCCCTGCCTTTTCTTGTTAATTATTTTATAATTCTATATTATGAAAAAACTACTATTACTTATTTTATTATTGTTTATATCAACCAGCGCTTTTGCTGCAATAACAAATGAACGTAAAGAAGCTGTCAATAGAATGAATGATAGTCATCGTAAACTTCATGAATTATGTATAAATGCTGCTGATAATTTTAGACTTGATCATCAATTTGCCGGATATTTAAAATATCACTGTATGATGTATGAGTCTGACAGAAACAGGCTTTTAACATCTGTGTTTACGGTTTCATCAGGATTGACAAGTGATGAAAGAACAAATTATCCAGTCTTAATGTCTGATTTTGCGATAAAGATAAATAATAATGAATTTGAACGTTATAAAGCAATTATTACAGAATATTGTAAATATAATGCTTATAAATATGTAAAAAAAGAAGCAGGAGCATGTTCTGCAGCAAGATTGAATTCTTTATTTAGTAATTAAACAATTCCCTGTGCTTTCATTGCTTTTGCAAGTTTTCTGAATGCCGCGATATTTGCACCGGCTACGTAGTTGTTTCCTAAATTATATTCTTCTGCCGCATTTTTACATGAATTGAATATATTAACCATAATATTGTCTAATTTTTGATTAACTTCATCAAAGGTCATATAGTATCTCATGCTGTTTTGGCTCATTTCTATGGCAGATGTCGCAACTCCTCCGGCATTTGCGGCTTTAGCAGGTGCAACAAGAATGCCGTTTGCAAGAAAATATTCTGTAGCATCTTTTGTACAAGGCATATTTGCGCCTTCTCCAACAGCTATTACACCATTAGAAACTAATATTTGTGCATCATTTAAATTTAATTCATTTTGAGTAGCACAAGGAAGTGCGATATCACATTTTATATTCCAAATTGAAGAATTTTCAACATATTCAGCTTCAGGATGTTTGTCTTTATATTTGTAAATTCTTTCTCTGTCAATTTCTTTGATTTGTTTTATACAATCTAAATCTATGCCATTTTTATCATATATGTAACCTTTAGAATCGCACATGGCTATAACCTTAGCACCGTATTGTTGAGCTTTCTGGCATGCATAAATAGCGACATTACCGGCACCTGAAATAACTACAGTTTTGCCTTCTAAAGAATTATTATTTGCATTTAACATTTCTCGCATAAAGTAAATAAGTCCGTATCCTGTAGCTTCTTTTCTTGCAAGAGAACCCCCGTAAGATAATCCTTTACCGGTTAAAACTCCGCCTTCATAAGTATCTTTTATTCTTTTATATTGTCCGAAAAGATATCCTATTTCTCGTTCACCAACTCCAATATCACCGGCAGGAACATCAATATCCTGACCAATATGTCTTTGCAATTCTGTCATAAAACTCTGGCAAAATCTCATAATTTCGTTATCTGATTTACCTTTTGGGTCGAAATCGGAACCGCCTTTACCTCCTCCTATTGGAAGTCCTGTTAGTGCATTTTTAAATATTTGCTCAAACCCTAAAAATTTCATAATACTCTGATTAACACTCGGATGAAACCTTAAACCGCCTTTATAAGGGCCTATTAAACTGCTGAATTGAACTCTGTAACCTCTGTGAACTACAGTTTGTCCGTCATCTTTTACATAAGGAACGCGGAAAGTAATTAATCTTTCAGGTTCTGTCATTCTCTCTATTAGTGCAATTTTTTCATATTCATTATGTTTATTGACTACCGGTTCAATTGTAGTTAAAACTTCTTCTACAGCCTGGATAAATTCCGGTTCATTTATATTTTTTTCTCTAATTTCATTTAAAACTTTTTCTAAATAACTATTCATATTTTATCCTTTTTTTTGAAAAGATTATATCATATTTTTTATATAATCGCAATTGATTTTAGAAAATAAATAAGTTATAATATAAAAAAAGGAGTGTAAATTATGTTTGAAAAATTGGAAAAATTACAACTTGTATGGTTGGCCGTAATTCTGGCATTAGGTTTAATATTTGCCGTTCATGCTGGTGTTGGTGCAATGTCAAAGGATAATATTTCAGTTACAGGATCTGCTTTTAAAATTGTTCAATCAGATTCTGCAAGGTTGGAGTTTGAAGTTTTATCAAGAAAAGCTGATAAACAAGCGGCTTACAATGCTGTTAAAGCTCAATTACCGGTTGTAATATCATATTTGAAAGATAAAGGATTGACTGATATAGAAATTACGGCCTCTAATGGCTATAATTCATATAGATACAATGCAAACGGAAGTATGACAAATGATGTTGCATATTACAATTTGTCACAGCCGGTTGTAGTTAAATCCGATGATGTTAATAAAATAAAAGAAGTTTCGGCAGATATCCAAAGCCTTTTAGATAAAGGTATTGATATAAATATTATAAGTACACAGTATTTTTATTCAAAATTAGGTGATTTAAAAGTAGAATTATTAAAAGATGCTACAACTGATGCAAAAGATAGGGCGAAAGCTATGTTGAAAGCAACTCATAACAGACCTGGTAAAATTCAGGCAATTCAAATGGGTGTTTTCCAAATTACACCGGTTGACTCTACAAATGTTTCAGATATGGGTATAAATGATACTTCAACTATAGAAAAGAAAGTTACTGCGGTTGCAAATGTTGTTTTCCGTATAAAATAGGAGATGATTTATGAAAAAGATTTTAACTTGTGTTTTTATTTCAGCAATGTCATTGCCAGCTTTGGCATTTACAGATGCTTCAATGATTAATGTTCATGATATGCAAATGATTAATCAACAGCGATTTAGAATGGAAGAAATTAATGATTACAAAGAAGTCAAAGAGGAAAAAGCACGTTTTGAAAAACGAATTAATTCACAAAAACCTGAAAAATTGAGAGTTGAAAATCAAATTATTCAAAAAGAACCCGAACTTGTCGATGATGCTGGACAAATAAAAATTAAATATTAATTGCTCATCCCTGCTCTATAACCGCACCAGCCGTATATTGCAGGGAGTGCTTTATCTACAGGAATTTTTTGTACAGCTGGAACTTTTGCTAGTACAAGTACACCGATTGCATCATCAATATTAGCAACAGAATCCTTTATTGTAAGCTTTCTATCCGGAATTTTATCGTAAGGATCATTTATAAAGTTAGATAATTTTGCAGCTGCATATATACCGCCGCCAATTCCTAATAATGAGCTGCCTATTTTGTATGGAATATTATCTAAACATTTAAATCTTTTTGAAAGTGAAAACAGACTGGCAGTCAGTAATGCAGGAACGGAAGAATTCATGAGCTGAAATACACCTTCATGCATTTTTTGTTTTCTATGTTCCTTGTGACCGGTAAGTATACCGGTTAAAACTCCGCCTGCAATTGCTGATATACTTACTGTAAGCATTTCTTTTAATTTATAGTTTATTTTAAACGGAGATACATCCTGTTTTTTTGCAAGGTAAATTACAGGAATTGCAGTTCCTAACAAAGCCCCTGCTGCAACTTTATATTTTGCGTTGGGATCAGGTTTATAACGCCTGTGATTCCTATATGTTTCTATATCGTATTCTAATCTTGTACCTTGAATTTTAAAGAACATATCCTTTTAACGTCCGTAAATAAAAATTATTGCTGAACCTATAAGAATTATTAAGGAACCTAACAATTTTTTTATTATATTTTTCTCTTTAAATAGTTTATATCCGAGAACTACATTAATAATAACAGAAAGTTGAAATAAAGAAAGAGCATATCCGACATTCATATTCTTAAAAACAAATGCGGTTGAAAACGTCATTAAAACAAAGCAGCCAGCGGTTAAAAGATATATTATTCGTTGGGATTTTGCTGGAAATTCTACTTTTTCTTTAGAGAAGATTTTTACAATCAAATATGAAAATATTGCTCCAAAAATAGCGGAAATAATAAAAGAAACAGATATTGAAGATAAAAGAATAACTTTTTTTATTAAAACAGATTCTATTGCAGAAAAAAATAAGGCTAAAAATCTATACATTACTGATTTTGTAAAAATTTCTTTCGGGCTGTCAAAAATAAAATAAGTACCGGCAATAATTAATCCCATTCCCAAAAGTCCATATATATTTGGTATTTCGTGAAGTAAAAATATTCCGAAAATAAGTCCGATTATTGCTTTATATGAGTTTATCGGCCCTAATACAGATAATTCACCGTATTTTAAAGCAAGAACCATAAAACTATTGCATAATGCTCCCGTAATTCCGCACAATATTGCATATTTCCAAAATTCAAATGTAAATAATGAATAATCGATAAAAAATAAAACCGGAATGCAGGCGATTGCAGGTATTAAATAATTTATAAAGTTAATCTTAATCGGATTTTCGCCGCAGCAAGCCAATTTTTTTTGAAAAACATTGCTTAGTGAATTGGCAAAAATTCTTGATATAACTGCAATTATTGTGAAAAAGATATGCATTATATCTCCTTATGAGCACCCTGAATATCCGCATTTTGGGCAAATAAAACATCCTTCTGCCATTTGAATTTCGTTTCCGCATTCGGGACATTTTACGGTTTTAACTTCGCCAGTCGGGTTGTATTCCTCTACGGGTTCAGATTTTATATCATCTTGCGCACTCTGCGTCAGATTGACCTCTGCGCCATCCGCTTTCTTCTCAAGATTCATCGGTTGAAATTGACGCGAATTGTTTCTATATACAGTTAAACCTTTGAGATTATTTTCATATGCAAGCAAATAAGTTTCTTCAATAT
>CATLEG010000049.1 GCA_949915775.1 uncultured Candidatus Melainabacteria bacterium
TGGGAGAGGGTAGAATTCTCAATGAGCTTGCGAGTTGTAAGAATTCGGGAGAGGGTGTTATGCGCAGTGTCGAAAACACCTTCCCACTAGTTCTTGGTGCTGTTTATAATGTGTTGGAAGAAGTTAGTGGCCTAGGCCAAGGACTTTGGTCTGTTTTAGATTTTTGTCATCCTGAACTTGATTCAGGATCTCATTCCGTCATGCTGAATGCAGCGAAGAATCTCAAACTAGCCCCCTCCCTAGCCCTCCCCCACAGGAGAGGGAACATTACTATATCCCCTCTACCTTTGGGAGAGGGCAGAATTTCAATGCGAGTTTTTACGAGCATTAGAAATTCGGGTGAGGGGTGCTACGCACGTAGCCCTGCCGATAAATATTGGTGATAATTTTGTAAATTTGGGTGAGGGTGCTATGCATGTAATTAAAGTATATAAAGGAATAAATGAAAGGATGAAAATTATGAAAAAGTTATTAAAAAAAATGTTTACAAATTTTGTTATGAGCGAAAAATCTCAGACCACCCCCCTCATCCGACACTTCGTGTCACCTTATCCCACCATTGGGGAGAAGGAAATATTATGTGCGAAGCACACTGATAAGAACTTATCGACTTGTCGTCTTAACGTCTTAGAGATTGATAAGACCCCTACCCTCTCCCGAATTTGTAAGTTCGCATATAGCTCACTAACAAATTCAACCCTCTCACAAAGAGAGAGGGTAAAATATGGGTTCACTCTGGCAGAGGTTTTTTCACCCTGTCGGAAGGTTAAATTAAACTTTGGGTTTACTCTTGCAGAAGTCCTAATCACCCTCGGCATTATCGGGATTGTGGCAGCGGTGACTTTGCCTACACTCGTTTCAAATTACAGAAAGCATGTTGTTGAAACAAGTTTAAAAAGATCTGTTTCTGTTTTACAACAAGCAATAAAACTTGCTGAAGTAGATTATGGCGAAATCGCATCTTGGGATGCTGTCGGTTCTCCTGAAACTATTAGAAAATATCTTATGCCTTATATTCCCGGTAGTAAGTTTATTTATGAATCTGAATTAAAAGATTATTATATCTGTAACGGTAAAAATTGTTATACTGCAAACGGTAATTGGGCTTCTGGATTACAACTAAAAACCGGTGAAATTTTACGTGTTGGTTTGGGTTTTAATTGGCCGCAGCATCCCGAAGGATTAAGTGGAAGAATTGACTTATTTACAAAATCAAGAAAAGATAAAACTTATTCTGTAGGAAAAGATTTCTTTGAGTTTTATGTTTCAAAGAAAGGTCAGGTTGGCAGTTCTTTTTATATTGGAAGGTGTAATGATAATGAAAAATTATCCTGGGGAAAAACACATTGCTCTAAATCATATGGACAAGAACCTATGTGTACTTTTTTGTTAGAATGTAATAATTGGGTTATTCCCGATGATTATCCTGTAAAATTTTAATTTTTTGTGTTAATATTTAATTACGCAAAAAAATAAGAGGGATTTTTATATATGACAGCGACAAAAATTGAAGATTTACCTACAGTTTATGATGCAAAAGAAACTGAAGAAAGTATTTATAAGTTTTGGGAAGACGGCGAATTTTTCAAAGCTGATTCCAGTTCTGACAAACCGCCTTATTCTATTGTAATTCCACCGCCGAACGTAACTGGTGTATTACACATGGGACATGCTCTTGATGAAACTTTACAAGACATTTTAGTTCGTTATCACAGAATGGCGGGTTATGAAACTCTTTGGGTTCCCGGGACTGACCATGCGGGTCTTGCTACTCAAAATGTTGTTGAAAAACAGCTTGCAAAAGAAGGTTTGACTCGTTACGATTTGGGCAGAGAAAAATTTGTTGAAAAAACTTGGGAATGGACAAATCAGCACAAGAGTGCAATTCTTGACCAATGCAAACGCTTGGGTGCTTCTTTTGACCGTTCAAGAGAACGTTTTACATTTGACAAAGGCTGTTCCGATGCTGTTAAAGAAGTTTTTGTAAGACTTTATGAAAAAGGATTAATCTACAAAGGCAAATATATTGTAAACTGGTGCCCGCGTTGTAATAGTGCGATTTCGGACGTTGAAACAGAATACGAAACTGAACAGGGACATATGTGGGAAATTTCTTATCCTTTAAAAGGTGAAAGCGGCGCTATTATTGTTGCAACAACACGTCCCGAGACAATTTTTGGCGACGTTGCAATTGCAGTTCACCCTGATGACCATAAATATTCAGAATTGGTTGGTAAAACTGTTATTATCCCGCTTTCAGGCAGAGAAATACCGATTATTGCTGATGAATATGTTGATAAAAACTTTGGAACAGGTGCTGTTAAAATTACTCCGGCACATGACCCGAACGACTTTGAAGTCGGACAGCGTCATAATTTAAAACCTGTCTGGGTAATTGATAATGACGGCAAAATGAAGGCTTGCGGTGAAGTTCCGTCAGAACTTCACGGGCTTGACAGATACGAAGCAAGAGAAAGAATTGTAGGAATGCTTTCATATAACAACTTCTTGTTAAGAACACGCGAGCATGAACACAATGTTGGAAAATGCCAGCGCTGCGGAACTACAATTGAACCGCTTTTATCTGAACAATGGTTTGTTAAAATGGAACCTTTGGCAAAAGAAGCTATTGCAGCGGTTAAAGATGGCAGAATTAAATTCGTTCCCGACAGATGGGAAAAGAACTATCTTGGGTGGATGGAAAACATTCGCGACTGGTGTATTTCCCGTCAAATCTGGTGGGGACATCAAATTCCAGCTTACTATCACAAAGTAACAGGCGAAATGGTTGTTGCGAAAGAAAATCCCGATCCTGAAAATTACGTTCAAGATACTGATTGTCTTGATACATGGTTCTCATCAGGTTTGTGGCCGTTCTCAACTATGGGCTGGCCGAATACTGACAGCCCAGATTTCAAAAAATTCTACCCGACAACAACTCTTGTAACAGGTTTTGATATTATCTTCTTCTGGGTTGCAAGAATGATTACTATGGGATTGGAATTTACTGGAAAAGCACCATTTTCAACTGTTTATATCCATGGTCTAATCCGTGATGAAAAAGGTCAAAAAATGTCTAAATCTAAAGGCAACACAATCGACCCCGTTAAAATTATTGATAAATACGGCTGTGATGCGTTGAGATTTACAATGACATCACTATGTACTTACGGTGGTCAAGATATTAAAATGAGCGAAGAAAGATTTGAATATGGCAGAAATTTTGCAAATAAAATCTGGAATGCTTCAAGATTTGTATTGATGAACCTTGATGGTGTTGATAATAAAGAAATCGATTTTGATAACTTAACTATTGCTGATAAATGGATTTTGGATAAATTAAACAAAACAGCAAAAGAAGTTAATGAAAATATCAAAGATTTTAGAATTGGTGAAGTTGCACATATTCTTTATGATTTCTTCTGGAACTCATACTGTGACTGGTATGTAGAGATTGCGAAAATTCAACTTCAGGATGCCGAATTGAAAGCAAATACTCAACGTGTATTGAGATATGTTCTTGATATGGCGTTGAGAATGTTACATCCGATTATGCCTCATATTACAGAACGCGTTTGGCAGTTAATACCACGTCATTCTGAGCCGATGAGATCCATCGCTAACGCTCAGGATGACAAGTGCGAAGAATCTCCTAAGGCTATTATTGTTTCAGAATTCCCTACATTCAAACAGGAATTAGATTTCCCGAAAGAGGCGCAGGAAATGGAACTTGTGTTTGAAACAATTACTTCTTTGAGAAATGTTCGTCAAAGCTTTAATATTTCACCTTCAATCAAATGCGATATTGAAGTCCGTTCAACAGCGGACGAAAAACCTGTTTTTGAAGCAATTGAAGCATATATTAAACGTTTGGCGCGTGTTGAAAATATTTCTTATACTGAGATGAATGCTCAAATTCCGCCAAAGAGCGCAACAGCGATTGTTTCAGCTTCAAAAATTATCATTCCGCTTGCTGATTTGATTGATTTGGATGCTGAAATTGCACGTCAGCAGAAGAAACTTGACAAACTTACAAATGAGAAAAAATCTCTTGAAGGCAGAATTAATAATCCAAAATTTGTCGCAAATGCTCCTCAAGAATTAATTGAGCAGACAAAATCAAGAATTTCTGAAATTGAAGTTCAAGAAAAAGCTATTATGGATTTAATTAATTCATTAAAAGCGTAAATGTAAAGAAAACTTTATAAAAAGCGGAACATGTCGCAAATTTTTTCATGTTCCGTTTTTGTATGACAAGGAAAGGAAAATGTAATGAAAGTAAACGGATTTAATTCAGTGCGATATGCAAAAAGTTTAGGTATGAAACATATTATGAGTGTTCCTCTAAAAGAAGGTTTCTCAGCAAAAATGTTTTGGGCTGAAAATAAAGCAGATTATGTATTTGTAAGAAATGGCGGTATATTCGGCGGCGGTCGTGTTCGTGGTAATAGCGAAAAAGTCGGCAATTATATAGCTGGTGTTCTTGAAAAGCTTGAAGACATCGCAGAACCTGGTATTAATGTATGGAAAGAATTTACACAAGCCGCAATGAGAAATGTTAAGTAAATTTACAAAAATCTTTACAAAATTTTAAAAATTTGTTACAATACAGCAAATGTTAATAGTTTAGTGTCTTATGACAATTGGAGTAAAAATGAAATCAGAAGAATTAGATTTTGAAGAATTGTTGAAACAGTATGATTACAAGTTTCAAAAAGGTGATTTAGTTAAGGGCATCGTATGTGGTTATGACGGTCAAGGTGTAATGGTTGATATTGGCGCAAAAACAATTGCTGTTGTGCCTACACGTGAAGCCGTTGAAAAAGATGAAAATGTAGAAACAAAATTTGAAAAAGGAAAAGAATATGAGTTTCTTATTATAAGAGAAGAAGATGAAGATGGTAAATTCCTTCTTTCTCGTAAAAAAGTGGATTTTGCATATGCATGGAAAGAACTTGAAAAAGCAAAAGAAGCTGATGAAACTATCTTAGGAACTGTTGCCGGAGTTGTTAAAGGCGGTGTTCTTGTTGATATTTCCGGAGTTAGAGGCTTTATACCATCTTCGCAGCTTAGAGTTAAAGAATCAGATATTGAAGTTGGCGGTAAATTGGAATTAAAAATATTAACTCTTGATGCACAGCAAAATAACTTTATTTTATCTAATAAAAAAGTTTATGAAGATAGCGCTGTAGAAGCCAGAAAAAATGTATTCTCTCAAATTGAACCTGGTCAAATTGTAAAAGGTGATGTTGTAAGAATTACAGATTTCGGCGCATTTATTGATTTAGGCGGTATTGATGGACTTCTTCCTTTATCACAGCTTTCATGGAGATGGATTGATCATCCGACAGATATCTTAAATGTCGGCGACAAAATTGATGTTGAAGTTATTGCAGTTGACCATGATAAACAACGCGTATCTTTGAGTTTGAAAAATCTGGAACCGGATCCATGGTTAGAAGCTGAAAAAAATATTAAAGAAGGCGATAAAGTTGAAGGTAAAATTACCAGAATTAAAAATTTCGGCGCATTTGTAGAAGTTTTTCCAGGTGTTGAAGCTTTATTACCACATTCTGAAGTTGTAGAATTCCAGAATAAAAAGGATTGTATTCTTCAAGTCGGAGATACAATTGATACATATGTTTTAAAATTCAATCCGACAGATAAAAGAATTTCATTAACAGTTAATGAAGAAAAACCTACAGAAGAAACAACTGAAGAATAATAATAAATATATATAAAAAAAGGCCGTAACGCGGTCTTTTTTTTATGAAAAATTTGGTTTTGTTGAAAATATGAACTTTTTAAATAGTGATAATTTCGATTTAGAATAGCTTTTATAAAAATTCTGGGTAGAGGCAATACTTTATTACAAAAAAAAGACCGCTTGCTGCGGTCCTAATCTAATAGTGATTCCAAAATTTTCGCATTTTTTGCAGAATTTGCAGATTCTCTTACCTGCTGCTTGTAAATGTATGTTCGCAATGCTTCTCTGATTAATTCACTGCGAGAACGATTTTCTCCATCTGCAACTTGATCAATTCTTTGTAAAAATTCTTCGGGCATAGAAATTAAAACACGTGCCATATATTCTCCTTTTCTTTTATATATTTGAAAATCGCTTACAATATAATAAAAACATCTTGATTTAAAAAAGTGCTATTTTTTGTATATAAAATATATACTTTTTATAAAAGGTACTAATAGAAACGTTTTTCGGGTTTACAAAACTTAATAAATCTACATGTAATTTAAATTGTTACAAAATAAAAAACCTGATTTTATCAGGTTTTTTATTTATTCTGCTAAATTTTCCAAAATTTGTTTTTTATCTGCACCATTTTTAATTAAATTGTTTGGGTGTTTTTGGTTTGTTTAGTTTGGCTTAATGCATCCATCTGTGACTTATAGGTTGATAATTTTGCAGATTTTTCGTTAATGAATGTTTTTAATTTGTTTTTAGCATTTCTGATTTCTTGAGCAGTTTTTGCATCTTTTAAATTATTAACTAATTGAAATAGTTCATCAGAACCATCACGATCTGGATGGGATTTTAAAGATAGTTTCCGAAAATTAGCTCTATCAAGCGGGCTAATATTATTTAAGAAATCGGAATATTCTTTTAGTATATAGTCTGCAACCTGTGCTTCTTTAAGTTTTGGTTCAAGTTCATTAATTGCTTGCTTGATTTCATTTTCTGACATGTTATTAACATCGTATGTCTTCTCAGATTTATTTGTTTTTTGTGCATTGTCAGTTGTATAAGTTTTATTTGAATTTGTATCAGTTTTGTTAGTATTATTAGTATTGTTTTCCGTATTAGTTTTACCGGTGTAATTTGTATTATCTGCTTTTTTCGCACCGTCAGTTCCGTTATTGTTGGTATTATGTGTATTGTTTTGTGAGTCTTTTGCTGTATTTGGTCCTTTGGTATTTTTAAATTTGTCTTTTGCATCATTTACTGCATCTTCAACTCCATCTTTTGCTTTGTGATATGCGTTAGAAACTTTATCTTCCGCTTTGTGGTATGCATTAGAGATACTTTCTTTAATTTGTCCTGTATGTCCTTTTAATTTAGAACCTATTTTTTCTCCGGCAAGACCTACAGTGCCGACGGCAGCATTTATTAATGTTCCTTCAACAGTTACATCACCTGTTTCTATATATTCAGCGCCTGCGCCAACTGTAACATCTGCTGTTGTATCAATAACAGCTTCTTCTGTTTTGTTTAAGGTACCTGACTTGGCAGTTTGTTTAGTTGTACTGCTAGCAGTATTAGCAGCTTGTTGTTCAGCTTTTACCAAACCTTTTTCGGATGTATTGGCAACTTGTTGTCCTGTTTCTACAATTCCTGTTTCTGCTTTTGTTGTCGTTGAAGCAATTTTTGTAGCACTACTTTCAGCTTTAGTAGCAGCTGTAGCTGTTTTGCCGACAGAGTTTGCAACTTTTGCGGTTTTATATGCAGCTTGGGCACCTTTGGCTACTCCAAGTGTTGCAGCCGCAATTGCACCATCAACTGCCGCACCTTTAACAATTTCCGTCATTTCACCATCTTGAAGACCTTGTTCAGAACTCATTCTATCTGTAGTTTCAACTATTACATCTGCTGCTACTGTAGAGGCTCCTGCCGTAACAACTCCTGCAACAACGCCAACTGCACCGCCTGTAGCTACTGTAGCAGCAGTAAGTGCTACGGCTCCAGCAACTTCAGTTGTTGTTTTAACAACAGCGGCTCCGGTTTGTTGGGATTTGTTGTAATTTAATATTCTTTGTACGATATTATGTTTTGTTCCGTATGCTTTTTTGTAATTTGCATCGGTCGGATTTTTGGAATAAGCTTTAATATTTTGTTCATTGAAAGGAACACCATATATTTGTTGGAATTTTGCTTTAAACTGTGCTTCTCCTTGTTTGTAAGCTTTTTTAAGTTCAGTAATATCTTTTCTGTAGGCCGCAAGATCTTTTCGAACTTCACTGGCTCTGTTTTTAGAACCCCATAATGCGCTTACGCCATCTGCAACATCACCAGCCCAGCCATCTTCTTTAAGTTGCTTGTTAAATGCTGCTTCTGCTTTGTGTAGTTGATTAATTTGAGTATTTATTGCAGTTGCTTTTGGATCAGCTGTAGAATTAAGTTTTTTAAATGTTTTTGGATCTTTTACATACTCTTGTTTTAAGACTACACCATTGTGGGCAATAACGTAAATATTGCCTTTCTGGTCTTGTGCAAGTGTTCTGCCATTTTGGCATTGGCCAATGACTTTAAAGTTTTTGGAATATTTTATTTTTTTTGTCTTATTATCCCAAAAATCACCTTTAATTGTATTGCCTTGACCTTTGTGGTTTATTAAACCTAATTCTTTATATTTAGCTTCTCTTGCTGCTGCTCTTTGCTGTTTTTGAGCTTTTATTTGAGCTCTTACTCTTGCTTTTTCAGCTTGAATTTCTTTATATTCGGTTTCTACTCCGGCTTTATCTTTTCTTCCTTGTAGTTCCGGTGCATCAGCTTCTAATTCTTTTGGAATTTTAATTTCATCGCCGGCGTTAAAATATTTTTTATCTCCAAGGATTTCCTTATTAACTTCTTTTAAATCATCTGCTGAGCAGTTGAATTTTTTTGCAAGTTGTTCAATAGTTTCACCGTTTTGTACGATAATTCCTGTTGTATTGCCATTTCCATCATATGATACTTGGAATGTTTCACCATTAATCGTTTTTTGTTGGCTTAATCTTTTGTTGTTATTATTAAATTTTGTTATAGCTTTATTTCCGATTAAATCTTGAACAGTTTCTGTTTTGCCGGTTTCATCATATTTGTATGTTGAAGTTGTTTCGGTTGGTAACCCTTTATTTGTTATTTTTTTATCTAATTGTTCTTTGCCATTTGGGTAGGAATATTCTTCTTGTTTTATACTATTTTGTATGATTTTAGATTTCGGAGTTTGAAATTCATCTTCAAATTCGATTGTTTCTTTGTAATTGTCACTTGGAACATGTGTTATGGTTCTTGTATTGCTTGTGTAATCATCAGTTGTTAATTCTGTTTTGTCGCTATTAATTGTACGTTCGCTCATTTTATTAAGTAATTTACCGTTAGAATCATAATTTTCCTGAGTTCCATCAGTATTTACGATTGTTTTTGAACCATCGGGTTTTGTTGTGATTGTTTTACCATCTTTATCTATAATTTTTACGGTTCCATCTTCAAATCGAGTTTCTTTAGAACCGTCATTTTTGTTAATTACAATTGTTCCGTCGTCATGAAATTTAGAATCTTTAATATCTTTTGAGGCATTATCCATATTCGCAAAAGTGTCGCCAAGTTGTTTCGCAAGTTCTTTGGCTTCTTCTTTACTGTAACCCTTTGACACAAGATAATTTTTAAATTCACGTTCAGAAAGTCTGTTATTTTTTGCGAATTTTCTTATATCATCTAAGAAATTTTTTATTTCCTGTTCGCTTGCAACACCATCTTTTTTGCCGGCGTCATTGCTTTTATCAATAACTCTGTCAAAAAAATTTTTTAAATTTTCAGATTTTAAATCTTCACGCTTCATTCCGGCTTTAATTTTATTTGTATCTATAATGCCAGCTTTACCAAACTTGCCGAGTGACATATTTGAGGACATAAATTTTTCTCCATTGTTTTTGACCTAATGTTGTGAATATCGGCATAAACGAGTAGCTAGTTTAGTTTTCTTTTCTTTTCTTTTCTTTTCTTTTCCCCTTCCTCCTTGCTAAATCAACATTTCGACAATTTAAATTCATGTTTACAAAAATTAATAATTTTCGCCGGCGCTTAATATTTCTTAATATTGGCGCGGCGAAAATGTAATTAAAATTTTATATAAAGTGCTTTACAATAAGCTTGTTTTGCGATATTATGCAAAAGAGGTATCCTATGAAATATAAACGAATTTTATTGAAAATAAGTGGAGAGGCGCTGCTGGGTGAGCAACAGTTCGGGATTGACCAAAATCCTGTAAAAATGATTGCGGCTGAAATTCAAAAAGCTAGAGAACTTGGAGCAGAAATTGCTGTTGTGGTCGGCGGAGGAAATATTTTTCGCGGCATGAAAAATAGTGCAAAACTTGGCATGGATCAAGCTTCCGGCGATTATGTCGGCATGCTTGCTACTGTTATGAATGCAATCGCCCTTCAAAGTGCATTAAATCAAATGCAAATTCCATGTCGTGTTCAAAGTGCAATTGCTATGAATCAAATTGCTGAACCATACATTCGTCATCGTGCGATTAGACACCTTGAAAAAGGCAGAGTTGTTATTTTTGCGGCAGGAACTGGTAATCCGTTTTTTACTACTGATACAGCAGCAGCTTTAAGAGCTTCAGAAATTAATGCTGAAGCCATGCTTATGGCAAAAAATGGTGTGGATGGTGTTTATACAGATGATCCAAAAACAAATCCGAATGCTAAAAAATTAGACAAAATTAAATATGATGATATTATTATTAATGGTTTGAAAGTTATGGATACTTCTGCTTGTACATTATGTAAGCAGAATAATATTCCGATTGTTGTGTTTGATTTTGATGCAAAAAATGCAATTACAGATATTCTGCAAGGTAAAGAGATTGGTACTTACATAAATTAAGATATATAAAGGAGAAAAAATGAGCGAAGCATTAGATGAATTATTTTTATTTGGTGAAGAAAAAATGGAAAAAGCTATAGCGCAGCTTCACAGAGAATTCGGCTCAATCCGTTCAGGAAGAGCTAATCCTATGATTTTGGATAAAGTTATTGTAGAATATTATGGCGCCCCAACTCCATTGAGACAGATGTCACAAGTTACAGTTCAAGATGGAACAACACTTGTTATTACACCTTACGACAAAACTATTTTGAAAGAAATTGAAAAAGCTATTATTAAAGCTGAAATTGGAATTACGCCAAACAGTGATGGTATTTGCATTAGATTGCCTTTCCCTCCGTTGACGGAAGAAAGAAGACGTGAAACAGCAAAAGAAGTTAAAAAACTTGGCGAAGATGCTAAAATTGCAATAAGAAATGTTAGACGTGATATGGTGGATGATTTGAAAAAGCTTGAAAAAAGTGAAAATCTTCCTGAAGATGCTGTAAAAGATAACCAGGATAAAATTCAAAAATTAACTGATAAATATACAGGTATTATTGATAAAGATGTTGCTGATAAAGAAAAAGAGGTTATGACTGTATAATGAATGAAATAACAGGCTTGAATAAAAATGCGACCAGAATGCTGACTGGATTTATAATGGGTACAATTGCCATGGGCTGTATTATGTTAGGCGGTGTACCGTTATTAGTTTTGCTTTCAGCAATTATCTTTTTTGCATCAAAAGAGTATGTAAAAATTCTGGAACACAAAGGTTTTTATCCAAGCCTGAAAATCATTCTTGCTTCTGAAGCTATTTTAGCAGTAATAACTTATTTTGACAGAGTAGAATATGTCGCTTCTGCATTAATATTGTGTACGTTTGCTGCATTTATGTGGGTTCTGTTTAGGGGCAGACAACCTTATATCGCAAATGTTGCGACTACAATACTAGGTTTTGTATATTGTGGTTATTTCCCTTTGCATTTACTGCTTTTGAGGGATATAAGTTCTGCTCAATATAATGACGGATTGGGTTTTGTTGTAATGATGTTTACAGCAATATTATTGACAGATGTCGGTTGTTATTATGCTGGTTCAAGGTTTGGTAAACATAAATTAGCTCCCGTAGTTAGTCCGAATAAAACTATTGAGGGTTCAATCGGCGGAGCTGTATGTGCTGTTATTGGTGCTGTTGTTATCGGATATTTTATTGGTGTTGAATGGTATATGTCTGTTCTTGCAGGATTTTTCTGTACTATGTTTGCGCAGATTGGTGATTTGTGTGAATCTTTAATAAAACGTGATGCCGGTGTTAAAGATTCCGGAAATTCACTGCCGGGGCATGGCGGGTTTTTAGACAGAACTGATAGTTTTATATTTACAATACCTGTTATGTATTATTTCTGTAAATATTTTATTTTTTCAAATGATATTGTAAATTATATCAAAGGATTGTTTTAGATGAAAAAACTTGAAGAAATTTATGGTATAAAAATTGATAATTCAGATTTTTTCAAAAGAGCATTAACACATCCTTCATACACTAAAGAAAATGATTTAGATTATACAGAAAATTATGAACGTTTGGAGTTTTTGGGAGATGCTGTTTTAAAACTTGTTACATCTGAAATTCTTTTTGAAAAATATCCTGATTATCCGGAAGGTGAACTTTCTAAAATTCGTTCAATTGTGGTTTCCGATAATACATTGTCTAAAATAGCTCATAAAATCGGCCTTTGTGACTTAATTATTGTCGCAAAACATGAGGGTAAATTAGGGCTTACTAAGATTGAATCAGTATGCGCATGTGCGTTTGAAGCGGTTCTTGGAGCATTTTATCTGGATGGAAAGCTTAATGATGTGAAAATATTTTTGAAAAAAGTTCTTATACCGTATATTGAAGAAGTTGATGCAAATTTTGAAAAATTTAATGCAAAAGCACTTTTTCAAGAATACACCCAGTCAATAAATAAAGAAATTCCTGTTTACAAAATTGTAGGAGAAACCGGTCCTGCTCACAATAGAACTTTTACCGTAGAGGTTTCATTTAAAGGTGAAGGTGTAGCACAGGGGGTCGGAAAATCAAAGAAAGAGGCTGAGCAGCATGCGGCATATGAAGCTTGCAAAGTTCTGGGAGTTTTTGCCTCGAAAGGACAAATATGACTATAATTTCACCATCAATTTTATCTGCTGATTTTGCAAATCTTGAGCATGATATAAGACGTGTAGAAAATGCTGGAGCTGATTGGCTCCATATTGATGTTATGGATGGACATTTCGTCCCTAATATTACGATTGGTGTGCCGGTTGTTGCATCAATAAAAAAAGTTACTAAATTACCATTAGATGTTCATCTGATGATAGAAAATCCTGAAAAATATGTAGAAGCTTTTGCAAAAGCGGGAGCAGATATTATTACTTTTCACTATGAGGCCGCAGTAAAAGAAGACAGGAAGACAGGAAGTCAAGAGGACCTGCTAGGTTCAGATAAGAGCTTTAAAATAATTAAATTAATTAAATCTTTTGGTATAAAAGCAGGTATGTCAATAAAACCTAAAACTTCTGCTGATGTTGTTTTTCCATATCTTAATGATTTAGATATGGTGTTAATAATGACGGTAGAACCGGGTTTTGGCGGACAAAAATTTATGCCGGATTGCGCTGAAAAAATTAAAGTTATAAAAAATTATATTGAAAAACCCACCACCGCAAGCGGTTTTCCACCCTTATTTAAGGGAGGTAATGATGGCTTAATTATTCAAGTTGATGGCGGGATTAATGCTGAAACAGCAAGAATTTGCACGTCTTACGGTGCAAATTCTTTAGTTGCGGGTAATTATATTTATAAGTCTAATGATATTGAATCAGCGATTCAATCTTTAAGATGATTTATTCTAAACCTTTTTTGGCTTTACGTTTCCGAATTTCTTCAGGATCGGTTGTAACTTTAGAATCGGCAAGAGTTAAAGCTTCGTCTTGAGCTTTTTCTTCCTCAGTAGGTTTTTCAGCGGCCTGTCCTGTTGGCGGTGCAATAAATTGTGTTTCATCACGATCTGTTTCTTCAGGTTTTTCTATGTCTTTTATTGCTCCTGGTTCTTCTGTTTCTACCGGCTTTTTAGCATTTTTTGCCTGTGGTAACTCTTCTGAAGGAATTCCAAGTTTGTCAAGTGCAGCTATTCCAGCTTCTCCGTCGACTTGTTCATATGTTACGTTATCAGGAATTTTTGATAATGCTGTCATCTGTTGTGCCCATGTAATTAATTCAGCAGGTACATCTTCGCCTTTGCTTTCTTTTTTTATTATTTCTTGTGCAGTTAATTTTTTTAATTTTGCAATGTCAATTTTCGGTTTTGCCCCAACACTCATTGAATCTGCCATTTATATTCTCCTTTCTTACCACTGTAAATTACGGCAAATTTCATTAAAAACTTTAGCAATTGTTAAGTAATGTAACAAATGTTATATAAATTGAATATAAAAAGTCAATAATTTTTTGTAAAAAGTTTTTATATAAATACAGAGAGCAAATAAAGAAAAAGAGAGGTTTTTATGGCGACTATGTTATTATTTTCAAATACTGTTACAGATACATATAAACAAACAGCTGATGCAATTAATGGTGTTGATTTAAATGGTAAACACGTTATTAAGAAAACATTAGTTGATATGGTAAAACAATCATTCTTTCATGGTGCCAGCCGATACGGAACAAATTTTATAGCATAAATCGTTAGAAAATCAATGGAAATTAGGAAATTTAAGGAAAAAATTAGGAATAGTTGAAAGACCGGTTTTAAACCGGTCTTTTCTTTAGAAATTGTTGATTACTTCTTGAGTTTCATCTTTGTTTTGTTTATCAGCGTCAAAGAATTTCTTTAAGGTTTTTTCTTGTCTTAAAGTGTTTTCGCTTTGGGCACCTAAATTTGAAAAATCAACATTCAAATAAGCCCAAACTCCAGCTGCAACCAATAATAAAAGAATAATCCATTTCATAATTTAAAATCCTCATATTTTGCTACAAAAACAATATACCTTTATCCCAAAAATAATAAATCCAATTTATGGTTGATTTTTTTTGTAACTTACAAGAATAATGTTGCGTGCTTTTATTGCTTCTTCTTTTGTAAGCGGTGGAATTCCAATTAATGGATATTCAATATTTAAATTTTCATATTTTGGAATTGCCATATCGTGATAAGGCAAAACATCCAGAGCTTTTATGTTTTTTAAGGTCGCTAAAAACTTCCCGAGTTCACTTAACCATTTTTCATTATAGGTAATTTGAGGTACAACAACGTGGCGAATCCATACCGGCTTATTTATTTCAGACAAATATTTTGCAAAATCGAGAATATTTGTGTTAGAAAGACCTGTAAGTTTTTTGTGTTCTTCGTTATCAATATGTTTTATGTCTAAAAGAACTAAGTCAGTGTATTTTAAAAGCTCATCAATTTTTGTTGTATTGTTTCTGTTAAATAAAATTCCAGAAGTGTCTAATGCTGTATGAATATTACGTTCTTTAGCCTGTTTAAACAATTCTATAACAAAATCAATCTGCATTAAAGGTTCGCCGCCAGTAACAGTTATGCCGCCATTTTTAACAAATTCCTTAACACCTTCGTATTTTTCAAGAATTTCTTTAACGGATATCTTTTTATTTAAATTGGTTGTCCATGTATCCGGATTGTGGCAGTACTTACATCTTAACGGGCACCCTTGTAAGAACACGACAAACCTGATACCGGGCCCATCTACAGTTCCACAGCTTTCTAATGAATGTATATTTCCTAAAATTTCTTCTGTCATATAAAAATTTTAACATAAAAAATATTTATTATTACATAATAAATATTTATTATTACATAATAAATATTATCAGTACTATTATTCCCTCCCCCTTGAGGGGGGAGGGCTAGGGAGAGGGTGATTAAGAATTGTAGGTTGGGCTTTTAGCCCAACAATTATAATTAAGGGAGCTATGCGCCCCCATCCGCACCAAATATTCTTTTTTATTCAGTAATCTGCACTTAATGAAACAATGACAAAAGCGACTGTTAAGCGTAGCGATTAAGTCGCTTTTAGGTTGAATTAAGTGCAGATTAAACAGTTAGCGTGTTTGCCTTCTTTTGCCGTTGAGCTGTGGCGAAACGTGCAAAATGGCGTCGCTCAATCAATGTCGGTAGCGACACTTTTCTTGTGCAGTATTCTTTCTCTTTTCGTCGCAAAAAAGAG
>CATLEG010000050.1 GCA_949915775.1 uncultured Candidatus Melainabacteria bacterium
CTTAAAGACTGATAAAACCCCTACCCTCTCCCGAATTTGTAAGTTCGCATATAGCTCACTAACAAATTCAACCCTCTCACAAAGAGAGAGGGGAAAATGCGTAGCCTTCACACTTGCAGAAACATTAATCACCCTCGGCATTATTGGCATTGTGGCGGCGGTGACTTTACCAATACTTATTCAAAAACATCAAAGAATGGTTTTACATACTCAATTTAAGAAAGCGTATTCTATATTAGCAAACATTGGCCAGCAATTTTATCTAAACGAAGATGTTTCTATAAATCAATATTTTAAAGAATTTCATAACACAACTGAAATCCAAACAATTTATAATAAATATTTCGGACCTTTAGAACCTGTATCCGAATCTTATACAATAAAAACCCTTTATGGTAAAACTGAGAATGCTTATCCGAGGCTAAAATATTTCAACCCTAAAATGGGATTAATCTTTAATTTTCCAGATCAAACTTATGCTGACAATAGAGGAGAAGATGGTCCAGTGATTACTATAGACACTAACGGATATAAAAAACCAAATACACTTGGAATTGACATATTTTTATTTATTTTTGACAAAAATGGAAAATTATTACCATACGGCTCAAAAGATTACAGAGAACTGGATTGGGAACTGCCATATTGGTATGGACCCGAATCTTGTAATGGCGGCATGTGGAACTCATCAAGAAGTTGTGCATATTATGCACTTTCAAACACTCATCCAAATGATTCTAATAAAGATTACTGGAATGATTTTTTATCAAAGAATTGGAATAAATAACAAAAAAAAATGACCATGTATAAACCATGGTCTTTTTCTTCACTTTCTACTAACCTACCAAATTATGAGGAATCACTTATTATGCTTTTAAATCTTTTTTAATTAATGCATTTGCATCTAAACCATGTTTTTCAAGTTCTGCAATAAGTTCTTTGTATGTAGTTCCTTTTAAAGTAAATTCACCATTTTTAGTTCTTACTTTAATTGAATAACCAGTAAATTCGCCATTTTCATCAGTTTCAACTTTTAATGCTGATGTCAATTCAGGAACTTCATCTAATTTTAAAGCTGCTTTCAATTCATTAGCAAATTCAGATTTCTTTTCGCCAATTACTTCCGGTCTTTTTTCATCAGCTTTTTTCTTTTCATCGGCTTTTTCAGTTTTAGATTTTTTACCGGCTTCAGCTTTATTTGTTTTTTCTTTTGCTTCGATTTTTTTAACAATTTCCATCAAATTGTTAGCAAGTGTATGGTCATTATGCCAAAATGTTGCTAATTCTTTGTTTACATTACTGATATATGTTTTTATTTCATCATAAATACCAAGAGCTTCGGCACGTTCTGTCAATGCTTTTAGCATAATAGGAACATATTTTTTCTGGTCTGAATCATTTATATCGTCAAATATTCTAGCGAAAAATCCCTTATTACCTGTTGCTGTATGTTTACCGTAACCGTTTTCCCAATGTCTGACAACTTCAATAATATTGCTTGCATTTAACGATTCAATACCTTCAGCTAAAGCTTTATTATCTGTACCCCAGAAATCATTAACAGCAGTATTAATTTTAGAGCAGATATCTTCACATTCTGATTCTTTTGGTGCTTCACCTAAAGATTCAGCTCTGCCGGTTTCTTTATTTGCTTTTTCATCAGAAGAATCATCAGATGAACTTGATTTTCCTGACGGTGCGCTCTTGTCGCCTTTTGCGACTTTTTCTTTAATTTCAGTTAAAGTATCAGTTACTTCTTTTGCTAAATTATCTTTTAAATCTTTTTGAATTTCTTCAACATCTTTTTTTGAAAGCTGTTTTTCTTTCATTTTAGCTTCAATTTCTTCTTTTTTAGCTTTTACTTTTTCACGTAATTTTTGAAGTGATGCTTTTTGAGCTTCGCTTACTTTATCAGAATTCATATATTGTTCAATTGCAGAATCCATTTGAGCTAATGTTTGAGCAATAGAGCTTATAGATGCATTAATTTCAGAGTTTACCTGATTTTGAATCATTTGATCTGTAAAATTGATAGCAGCTTGAGCAGCTAAAGCATTTCCAGCATTGATTGCTGCAGGATCTGTAGTATAACCATTGTTCAAATTAAGTCCTGTACCAAATAGCATAGGATCCCATAATCTAAAATGATTTGGACCTGTATATTGGTAACCTAAATCATACATATAATCAGGATAACCTTGAGGATATGTAACATATTGAGTTGCTTCACCATAATTTCTGGTTGTTCCATTTCTCAATTGGCTGAATGCAAATAGATTTACCGGAGCCATTGTTGCTGGATAACCCGGAACAATAGTGTCGTTCAAAACCCCTGCGCCATATATTGATGATGATAGTGGATTGATAAACATATCCTTTTTCCCCTTAGTTTATTCCCCGTATTTATATAAAGTATTTTGTTTACAAAAAATTGCATGAAACGTTAAAAATTAGTTAACATTCCTTAACACTTTAATAATATCTTCTTTTGTCAAATCGGGATTAATTTCTTTTATTGAGGTTATAGAGGATGTTTCGACTTTTTCTTTAAAAACTTTTTCTAAAAGTTCCCTGTCATAATTATATAAAATTGAACCATGCTGAAGAATATAGTTTTCTCGTCTAAATTGAGCAGACCCTATTAACTTTCGACCTTGGTAGCATAAATCAGCACCTGTAGAAACCAGCATACAAAAATTCCCGCAAGCTTTTGGTTTACCGCCAAAATCAAGTTCAATATCAAGCTTTTTAAACGCATCAATTAAAATTTGAGAAATTTCTTTATAAGATGAAATAACATTTTCACCATTTTTCAGATATGAAACAGGGCAAACAAAACTATATGTAATTTCGTCAGCATGCAAAAGAGCACGCCCGCCTGTCAAACGGCGAACAATATCAATATTATTTTTTTTTAGAAATTTTTCATCAATAAAATCATTTTTTTGATTTCTTCCAAGAGAAACACAAGCCGGAGACCAGCCATAAAGCCTGAATATTGCATCTTTAGTTTCGCTTGCAATTGCATTTTCGAGCAAATCATTATCAATTTTCATATTCACTTCGCCGGTATTTATTTCATACGGAATAAAATGAATCATTTTTCGCTCTTTTCTCTTTTTATCAAATCCTGTTCAAACTGTGCAAATACTTCGTTTCCAACAAATTGTTCAAGCGATGCACGTTTTGCAAAATAATCCGAACGTGCTTTCATTTGATTATCAAGTGCAGTTCTGTAATATGCATCTGTAATCAAAATAACTTCACGTGGCATATTTTGAGCATATTCATAATTTTTCTTTCTGTCTTCGACAATTTTATCAAACATTTTAAGTTTTTTTCTTGCCGTCATGTAATTGTAATATAAATCTACAGCCCGCTGCTGCAAATCTTCAACTTTTCTTACAAGAATAATCATATCGGCATCTGTAACTTTTGTATATTTGTAGTTTAAAGCTTTAGTATCCTGAGACATTATCCCCAAAACATTTCCGCCTAAAATTGAACCAGTTGCAAGAACAGGATTTCCCATACTTGCACCCACAAGAGTTGACATGCTCGCAATAGTTGTCAAAACTTTTTTAACAGATTTTTCATCAGGTTTGTCTTCATCAGGGTTTGCGAGTTTGTAAAGCGCGAAATTAATAGTATCACTTTGCGACGCTGCCCCCTGCCACAATACAGATAAATCTCCAACCATATCTTCCTGCTCAAGTTCTAATTCAGCTGCGACTTCTCTTGAAATTTGCTTTATACTCAAATCTGCATATGTTAAATCATTAATATTAAAAGGCTGAGCTTCTTTTTTCACATATTCTTGGTGTATAGGATTTTGAGCTTTAGCTTCAAGATATTCTTTTTCCGGCTCTTCTGATAACCCCGTACGATATGCAGGATTTTTAGGCATTTGTAAATCATCAATGGTTATCGCAAAAGAAGGTAGAGAAAAAAGCATTAAAGCAATAAGGAAAAATTGAAACTTGTATACAAGTTGACACAGAAATTGTCCCAACCCGTCATGCTGAACTCGTTTCAGCATCTTATACCTGGGAGACCCTGAAACAAGTTCAGGGTGACGTATAGAGGTGATTTTAGTGACAACTTGTATATAAGTTTCAAAAATTTTCTTCATTTAACCCCCTTTTCGCCGACAAGTGTAGAATTTGTATTAAATTGGTATAAATTTAATTTATCTACAACTTTTTTACCGGCAAGTCTTTGGAGTTCCAAATGATATTTTTTTGCATTCTCCATGTAATAAAATTCTTCAACACGCATATTGTCATACAGTGAAGATGAAATGGAAATTTCAAGCAAATCTTCATCTGCGAGAGCATTTGCATAATTTTTATTATATAAAAGCAATTTTTGTCTGGCTTCCTTCAATTGAGAAAGAGAACTTTTATAATTGTAATATGCTGTTATAATTTTATCTTGTAGAGTTTCCACAAGCCCCGCAAGTTCTATTAATTCAGTATCAGTCAAAGGTATTTCCGTTGGCATATTTTTTCTGTTAATTAAATTTTGAGCTAATCTTCCTGCCGCAAATGCCGATGATTGAACTGCATAATCTGCTCCGACAAGAGATGGAGCAAGTGATGCCCCTGCAACAACAGCAGACAAAGTTTTTGCCATCAGCGATGAATGAATTCTACGCTGACTTTCCGGAGTCGAAAGTTTTTTCAAGGCAAATCCAATTACCTGATTGTTTTCTACAGTACCTTTCCACAAATTTTCAATATCTTCAACATCTTTTTCTTTCTGTAAATTTACAAGTTCTTGTAAAACTTGCTCGTCATTAATCAAAAGTGATTGTTTTTGATTAATATTATTCTTTGGAATTTCAATTTGATGTTTTTCGACACCGCTTAAACCAACTTCTGAAGACTCACTAAACATTGCAGGATTAATATTCTCTTCATATAAAAGCGGCTGTGATGCAAACACAGGAGATATCCCAACCAATATTGCTAACATAAGATACTTTTTCATAATAAATTTATAACACAATAAAAATAATAAATCCAATGATTGAGAAACTTATACATCAAATGTATGTTAACCAAACATGAAAAAAATTTTATTATTAGACAGTGGAGAGGAAAAGTGGAAAGTAAGACTAAAAAATATACAACCCTGAATAATTTTTATGAAAAAGCAAATGCCCTAAGATTTGATAAATTATACAGAGATGCAGCTTCAAATTATCTTAACGCGATTCTAATTGACAGAAAAAGTGCGGAAAGCTATTTTGGACTTGGAATATGTTACAAAAACCTAAATGAATATAACAAAGCAATAAAATATCTTGAAGAAGCCGCAAAACTGAAAGACAATTATTTTGAAGCGTATTTCGAACTTGGAATATGTCATCAAATAATTGGGGAAAACTGCGGAGCTATAAAAAACTTTATTCGTGCAATTCAGACTGATCCTGATAATCCGGAAGCTATTTTGCAGCTTGGAATTTCACATGAATTATGTGAAGAATTTGACCTTGCAATGATGATTTATCAAAAATTAATAGATAATTCTCCAGAATTTTCAAAAGCATATGAACACAAATCTTCTCTTTTAATGAAACTTGGCAAATACAAAGAAGCTGCAATTATTTTAACTAAACTATTAAAACTTTATCCTGATTATTCTAAAGCCTATGCCGGCATTGGAGTGTGTTTTGAAAAATTAAATCAAACAGCCAGAGCACAACGTTATTATCGAAAATTCTTATTATTAAATACCATTTCCGAACAAAATGAGTTTATAAAAGACAAATTACAAAAAAACTCAAAAATTCCTGTAACCAACTTAAAAATATTATGACATTGTCATTAATAATTCTCGGATAACTTTTGTTGCAACAGCAGTTGAAACCCCTGATGTATCATAATCAGGCGCAAGTTCAACCACATCAGCCCCAACTATATCAAAGTTTTTAAGGTATTCAAACCACCCCATAAGCTCATTAAACTGCATACCGCCGCTTTCTGGAGTTCCTGTACCTGGCATAACTGACGGATCTAAACAGTCTAAATCAACAGTAATAAAAACTTTTTTATTCTTCAATACATCAAGCTGTGAATACTCAGAAACCAAAGTATTATGTTTTTTCATAAACTCCCATTCTTCTTTCATGCCGGAACGTATACCTATTTGTTTAAGATTTTCCGGACCAATTATTTTTGAAATATGACGTATTACAGCCGAATGCGACATTTCTTCGCCTAAATATTCTTCTCTCAAATCTGTATGAGCATCAAAATGTACAACAGCCAAATCTTTATAGAATTTTGAAACAGCCTTAATTTCAGGTAATGTAACAAGATGTTCTCCGCCAATGCCAAACACTTTTTTACCGTCTTTATATATTTCTTCAACATTTTTTTCTATTAAATCAAGAGATTTATATGTGTTGCCTAGAGGAAATTCTAAATCTCCGGCATCATGAAAATTAACATCTTCCAAATGTTTATCGAATTTCGGAGAATATTCCTCCAGCCCCCAGCTTGCAAGTCTAATTTGTTCCGGAGCAAACCTTGAACCGGAACGATATGAAACGGTTCCGTCAAAAGGCATTCCTAACATTACAATCTCTGATGAATTATAATCTTCATTCTGTCCCATCCAATTTCTATCCAAAAACGGTCCGCTTAACATCTTAATTCTCCTTTCAAAAAAACTTTATAACAAAATTTATAAATTATCAAATAAGTTTTTATATCCAGAAAGGAGAAAATATCTTATATAAAATATAAATTGCTGCCAATACTAACAATCCGCCGCTGATTTTTAAAAGCCAATCAGAAAATTTATAAAAACCTTTCCAATTTTTTAAATGAGAAGTCAAAAATCCTGCTAATATTATAATTATTCCCTGTCCTAAAGAAAATAAGAATAACATTATAATTGCCTGTACAATACTTGCAGAAAGTGATGCAAAAGCCATTATTCCAGCTAAAATTGGCGTAGAACATGGGCTTCCTGCAAGTGCAAAAATTCCACCCAATAATATTGGATATAAAAATGTATTTGTACCATCATTCTTTGGTATTTCTTTTACTATAACCGGTAATTCAAAATCAAGAACCCCGATAAGTTTTAACCCCATAACAAGTATAATTCCGGCAAGAATTATCCCGAAATAACCGCCTGCAAAAGATATGAAAACCTTACCTGTAATTGCACATATTATTCCAATAGCAGAAAATACAATTGCAGTTCCTAATACAAAAAATAACATTTGTACAAATGTTTTTAATGGTTTTGCATCAGAATATCCTCCGACATACCCAACAATTATAGGAAGCATTGCCAGAGAACAAGGTGACAATGATGCTACAAGTCCTCCAAAAAATGATAAAGCAAATAATAACGGTAAACTTCCCTGTCCGGTAAACAGGCTCATGTAATTTTCCATTAATTCAATCCTTTTAAATAATTATCCATAGTATTTTTGGGCACTTCACCTTCGAGTCTTTTAACCTGTTGACCTTTAGAATTTAATAAAATTATTGTAGGTACTAAAGTTACATTATATTTTTTAATCTGCTCTTGATTAAATGAATTTTGGTCTTGTACCTGTATTTCAGTTAAAATAATCTTTCCTTCATATTTAGGAAAAATTTCTTTAAAAACTTTATTCATAGTTTGACAATCAAGACACATAGCAGATGTAAATTTAATAACCTGCGGCTTACCTGTTTCTGTAGTCTTCGCAGTTGTTGTATTAGAAGCTGTTAATGCCCAATAAGCAAGTAAAGGTAATGCAAATATCAAAGAAATTATAACTAAGTTTTTTTTCATAACTTTTCCTTTCTGTTTAATCTTAGCATAAACTAAAAAGAAAATTTTCATAACCACAATCGGGCAATATTTATGGATAAATTTATAAAAAAAAAGACATCTTTTTACAGATGCCTTTTTTAATATTGTTCAAGAACTATTTTGCTTGTAATTTATTTACAGCGATAGTTAATCTTGATTTTTTTCTTGCTGCTGTGTTTTTATGTAAAATGCCTTTTGAAACAGCTTTGTCGCATAATTGATATGCTTTTGACAAAGCAGAATTTAAAGCATCTTTATCATCAGCTTTAGCAAGTTCTAATACTTTCTTAACCGCAGTTTTAATAGATGTTTTGAAAGCTACATTTCTAACTCTGTTTCTTTCAGCGATTAATACTCTTTTTTTAGCAGATTTAATATTTGCCATTTTTATCACCTTTCTTTTACGTCCGATTAATGACTTCGAACAGATTTGAGGATGTGAGTAAGCTTAATATATACAAAAAAAAAACTTTTTTCAAGTTCATGTTAAACAATTTTTGCATTTTACTTAATATTTTCAAAATTTTATTGACAAAATGACGATTTACGATGAAAATAGAAACATTAACATAAGGGGATATAATGACTAAAGAAACTTTTTTACATGACAAACATGTTCAACTGAGAGCGAAAATGGTTGATTTTGCAGGCTGGCATATGCCTGTTCAATACACATCTATTATTGAAGAACACAAAACAGTAAGAGAAAATGTCGGACTTTTTGACGTTTCGCACATGGGCGAAGTTTTTGTATCAGGAAAAGATGCTTTAGAATTTTTAAATAAAATTGTTCCTCAAGATATTTCAAAATTGAATTATGAAAAAGCTGTATATTGCCAATTACCAAATAAAAACGGCGGGCTTATTGACGATTTAATTATCTACAAACTTGGAATTTTGGAATATCTTGTAATCTGCAATGCTTCAAGAATTGATGAAGATTTAAACTGGATGGTCAGAAACAGCAGAGGTTTTGATGTAAAAATCGATAACCGCTCGCATGAATTCTCTCTTTTAGCAATTCAAGGTCCGAAAGCAGATGCATTAATGCGCAAGATGGGACTTGAATCGCATCAGGAATCTTTTACAATTAAACCTGCAAAAATTGCAGGAGTTAAAGTTCTTGCTTCTCGTACAGGCTACACCGGTGAAGATGGCTATGAAATTATGGTTGAAAATCTTCATTCTGAATTTTTATGGGATGAAATCTTAAAACAAGGTGAAGAATTCGGCATTAAACCAATCGGACTCGGCGCACGCGATACATTAAGACTTGAGGCGGCTTTACACCTATACGGAAACGATTTGGACGAAAATACGACACCAATTGAAGCGGGTTTAAGCTGGTCTATTCCCAAAGACAAAGTTGAAGATTATAACGGAAAAGAAGTTATTATGGCACAAATCGCAAACGGAACTTCCAAAAAACTTATCGGTCTTAAAATGCTTGATAAATCAATCGCACGCCATGAATATGAAGTTTACTTCAACGGTGAAAAAGTAGGAACTGTAACAAGCGGAGCACCTTCTCCAATGTTAGGAGCAAACATCGCGCTTGCTTATGTTAAAAATAATAAAGAAATTTGCACAGGCGCCGTTGTTCAGGTTATGATTAGAGAAAAGTTTCACGATGCGGAAGTTGTTAAAAGACCGTTTATCGAAAAAAGGAATAAGGTTAGATCCTGAAACAAGTTCAGGATGACAAAAAAGGTTTATAAAGGAGAAATTTATGAGTATTACAGAAAAAATTCTATGTTCAAAATCTCACGAATTCTTATTGGATAACGGAGACGGAACACACACAATAGGTTTAACTGATTATGCAGTCGAACAATTAGGTGACATCGTATTCTTGGAATTGCCTGAAGTCGACTCTATTTTCAAAAAAGGCGAAACTTTTGCAACAGTGGAATCTGTTAAAGCTGCCTCAGAAATTTATATGCCGGTAAGCGGTAAAATCGTTGAAATTAACGAAGCTGCCGTTGATGCACCTGAGACTTTAAACGAAAATGCTTTTGAATGGCTTGTAAAAATTGAACTTACAGGCGATGCTTCAGAACAAACAGACCTTTTAGAATACGAAGATTATAAAGAAGAGTTGGAATAATGAAAAATTTTTTAGTACATAATGACGAAGTAAAAAAAGAGATGCTGAAAAGTATCGACGTGAATTCAATTGAGGATTTATTTAAGCAAATTCCCCAAAACGCACGTATGGGTGAATTAGAGCTTGAAGATGCAATCAGCGAAATGGAAACTCAAAAAGAAGTTAAAGCTCTTGCAAAAAAGAACAACACTGACTATATCAGCTTTTTAGGAGCCGGAACTTATAACAAATTTATCCCCGCCTGTATTTCACAGGTTGCAAACAGATTTGAATTTCTGACAGCATACACACCATATCAGCCTGAAATTTCTCAAGGCACACTTCAAATTATGTATGAATTCCAAACTATGATTTGCCGTTTGACAGGAATGGATATTTCAAACGCAACAATGTATGATGGGGCATCTGCTTGCGCAGAAGCAATTTTAATGACAGTCAGAATTTCCAAGAAAAACAAAGTTCTTGTATCTGACAAGCTTAATCCCGAATATATTGACGTAATCAAAACTTACTGCTGGTCAAATGATATTGAGCTTATCATGTTCAACGAAATCCCGTCAGAAACCGCTGATTTTGCATGCGTATTGGTTCAAAACCCTGATTTCTACGGCGAAATAAAAACTTACAACAAACCGGAATGTTTATTTATTGTTTGCACTGACGTTTCTACATTAGGAATTTTAGAGCCGCCAAGAGATGCAGACATCGTTGTCGGCGATATTCAAACTTTAGGAATTCCGATGAATTTTGGCGGTCCGCATGCAGGATTTATCGCATGTCGTGAAAAATTTATGCGCCAGCTTCCCGGAAGGTTAGCAGGCAGAACAGTTGATGCTGACGGTAAACCCGCTTACTGCTTAACAATCCAAACTCGCGAACAGCATATCAAACGTGAAAAAGCAACAAGTAACATTTGTTCTAATCAAGCTTTAATGGGACTTTGCGCTACACTTTATTTAACGGTTATGGGTGAAAAAGGTTTCAGACAAGCCGGATATTTATCAACAAAAATTGCACATGAATTATCAGCAAAACTCGCGCAAAAAGGGATTAAAACATTAAATAAAAATTTCTTTAACGAATTTGTAATAGAAGTTGATAATTCTGATAAATTTTTATCTAAGTTAAAAGAAAACGGCATTATTGGCGGCTTAAAACTTGATAATAAGAAAATTCTTGTTGCAGCAACAGAGATGAATTCAAAAGAAGACATTGAAAAATATATTATCAATATATAATTTTACATTCATTTCTTTTTTCATTCCATCTCCAATTATATTGTAGACAGTTTTCTTTATTAATAAAAACTTTACCATATTTTGTATTTATTGTTCGACCGGCTTTACAGTCGCCATCTTCAATGCAATAGTCACTTTCAATACCGGATATTTCTGCTATATATAATGCTGTAGTTAAAATAATAAGAAAAAATATAAAACTAACAATTATTTTTTTCAAAATACCTTTAGTTAAAATTGCCCAATTTAAGATCAAAGCAGCTATAAATATGACGATATATACCAATTTTAAATCTTTATACCCGAATTCTGATATTGATAAATAATAAAAAGACAATACCATTTGATTTAAAGATATAATAAATATAACTTTAAGTATTAATATTATTATTAACTTGAATTTCATTAATACAAACTCCGGTATCAATACACTCTTGGTATTCAAGCGTTTTGATAACATCAGGTATCATAAAAGATAACACTATAAATATAATACTTATAAAAAAAAGTTTAACTTTATTTAATAATTTTATTTTTATAAATGGCAATATAAATAATATAATTGCATTGATAAGCAAGATTAAGTCAAATAAAAATATTCCGAAACTGAAATTGCTAAAATAAGCTATAATAGAGATATATAATACAATAAGAAATAATAATATTGCTAATATTGAAATAAACAATAAATATAATATTACCATCGTCTATCCTCCGGTAATTTATATTTCAGAATTTCACCGCAATCTCCAAACGGATTTTCTTTACCTATTTCACGCCCTTCATAATTTGTCTGCTGATCTTCTTCACTGTCTTTAACCTTGTTCATTATAGTTTCTTGAATATCATTTCTATTTTTTATTGCTTCTAATACCGCTCTAACTGAAGAATCAAAGAGTTCTTTAGAATCACTTAAAATTTTTGCTGTACTTTCACCTGTAACACCAAGTTGTGCAGCCTGACAATTAGCCTTTGCATGGTAATATTTATCACATCTGCCATCTTGTATTGCTAAAAGTTGATTAAAATTATCTATAAAATATAAAATTGACTTTAATATGATTTTTAAATTAACAATTGTATCTAATAAATCATTCAAACAATATGGAACAAAACTTGCCAACATATCTTCATATTCAGCCATAAATTCATATATATTATGAATTTCAGATTCAACCTCATCTTGAACACTCATAGCATCACCAAGAGCTTGTTCAATTAATTCAAAATTTTCATTACAATCACAAGGTTCATTATCAATACGTTCTATCCAGCATTTACAGTTGGGATGAGGAATATCAGGAATGTCACCAATATATTCATATTCTTTGCCGTTTAATTCCTGACATTTTTCACACGCGCCATCTGTTGTATGCCATACATATTTTATATTACTTATACCGCCTTTTAATACAGTCATTAATATCCCCCCAAATTAATCATTATTCCGTCCAGCAACATTTTTGAATCTATTTTATTATTATTTTTAGTATCAAATATGACATTATTTAATACCCCTTTTTTAATATATTTTTTTATTACATTTGCAGAATAGTTTTTACAAACATCACAAAGAGCTTCATAGGTTTTATTTAACAAAATACCATCTTCCTTCAAGATATTTTTCGCTTCTATTGGTGATTTTCTACGATTTTTGTTTAAAAGACTAATTCCTCTTTGTAAATCTTTAATTGCTTGTTCTTTACCGACAAACTTTGCATGATGAGCCAAAAAATTTATAACTTCTTCCATTTTTAAAGAAACATCATTATTATTAAATGAATTCATCAATTTAATAATAATTTGAGCTTCTAAATCAGCTTCATCTTTCATTTCATGTTTTAAAAACATATCATAACGATAAATATGATACTGTAAAATTTTAATTTTAAATCTATTCATGCTACTCCTTTCCGATATTTAAAATTTTGCGAAAATTAGCAGCAACTTTGACATCTACAAATGACCTGTTTTTATTCAGGCGGTCGTGAGTCTGTCTAATCTGTATTATTATTAAAACATACGAACGTGAAACCTGTCAATTAGCCAAGTGGCTATTTTTAAAAATAAGCCCTTAAATCGTGTACGTGATAAGGTTTTTAAACTTTACATTTTTTCATAATCGTATAAAGAGAAGTATTATCCTCTCTTGAGCAATACTAGGCTGTCTTGGATTTGCTCCACGCTCTCAAAGTTGAGCATTTGAAACTTCGTTTCAGTATGCTCAATTTGCTCGCTATCCGGACTTGTTTCACTCCGTCCGTCCGCAAATCCGCCGAACACGTAATAAACGTTTCTCATACGAAATTACAAAACCATAAAGGAGATAAGAAAACTTATCTCCTTTATGGTGGGCGATACTTGACTTCTTACTCACTCGCTATTAACGGCATTGCGCGTTTTGTCGCTGACGGCGTAGCCGTCTATTGACAAAATCGCTCCAGCCTCAGCTCGTTCGCGCTCGAACAACTGACAATGCTCACGCATTGTGTGTTCTCATCACGTATAAAAAAGAGAGGTATTATCCTCTCTTTATTTGGACTATTTGCATCGCTATTCGAACTCTCCGGCAAAAGAAAAATTTACCTAGACACAAAAAATTGTGTCTTTTTTGTGACTTTTAACCTTAAAAAAGCTGCTTAAATTCCTCTTAACAATTGAACATATATCGTGCAAAAGACTTGAAAACAAACAACAACAAGTTAAACCACAAATTGCTCATTTACTGATCCTCCACCCTCAAGTTTAATTTGAGGAGCAAATACAATGTCGCCAAATGATATTATGGTTTCTCCTGAAGAATTATTATTTCCGACACCAAGCATTTGCCCGGCTTTTTCCCAAATATCGATATTGCGACTTCTGTATTGCTGCTGAAAAGAAATTACAGCTTCAGTGCCATCTTCTCCGGCTATGGATAATCCATCTGTAAAACCACCACTTGCGAGCATCGGTATTACAGGAATATTAAGCGAGAAATCTTTTCCTCCTAATCCAGGAACCCAATCCGGAATCTGAATTTTCATTGCATTTATTCCGGCAATTACTGTATTTATTATTCCTATAACTGCATTTAATACCCAATAATGTATGCATTAAATTATCATTTTGTGCGACACGAAATATTGTTCCGGCTTTTGGACCAAGCATTTCATTTCTTTCTCTTTCAATTTCGGCTAAATCTTCAATTGTGATTTTGCCAATATCATGTGTTAGTTCCGTATAATCTTCACCATTAATTTTTAAAGGTGTAGTTAGTTGTATTGTTCCTTCTTTTGTCATTGTTTTTCTCCTGTTTTAAATAAAAAAGGCGGTTGTATCACCGCCTTTTAAGTACATACATTGTCTACAATAAAGATTGAATTTCTTTAGCATAGTCTTTTCCATTAATCTTGCAGACACCTTTTAGCTTATCGATTAGGATTTTTTCAACCCCATCGGCATATAATTGGTATTCAATGACAATAACTGATATTTACTGATATTTACCCGCATTTACTGACATTAACTGACATAATAAAGCAGTTAAAACCCGCCAATAATAACAAAAATTTTTTAAAATTGTTCCGCAGGTTTTGAGTTCAAAAAAAGAATTTTAAACAAAAAAATTCCCCCACCTGATAAGGTGAGGGAATTCAAATGTTGTTAAAACTCAACTAAAATAATGCTTTGTATATTTTTATGTTTTTTATAAATTTTTCACATTTTTATAAAAATTTTCAGTTTTATCCTTGCATTAAGTCATCATAATTTATATTATGCGCACGTGCATAGTCTATAAATTGTACTTCTTTTGCGGTAACTCTTTTCGTGAATTCTAAAACTTCGCCTTTAGGTTTCGTTTTTCTTCCGGCATTTTCACGAGAACCGCCCCATATTTTTTTTGCTTTTTTTTCTATGTTTGCTCGAATCTTTTCGGCTTGTTTTTCCGTGAACATTGTACGGTCATTTAAGATATCTTCAGTTGTTGTTATTTTTTTATTCATTTGTTGACCTCCAATTCTTTTATGTAATTTCTAATATTTATTCTTGCTTGCTTCATATACTGTTTTGGTGCTTTTTGTGTTTTCTTTAAGCAGATAAAGCCTACAATAATAATTTTTCTGCGTGTTGGATCATACATAAAATATGCTCTTACACCTTTGGGTTTAATTTCAAATAATCCATCACCCAAATCGTTAATATTTTTGTATTTAGTTCCAACTAATTCAAATAAACCAATTGCTTCAACGATTTTTTCTCTGTTTTCGTAAGCTAATTCTCTTAATTGAATTTTTGCTTCATCTGTATATTCTGCTGTAAATTGTGGTTCTTGCATATCAAATTTCCTTATATTTTTATTATAATATTTTTCGTTACATTTTTCAAGTATTAATCTTGATTTTTGTTACAATAATTAAAAAATACCCTCAATCTCTACAAAATGTAAAAATGAGGGCTTTTTGGAGGTTTTATTTATTAGGGATATTAAAGGTTTCCGATAAAGGCTGTAGCTTTGAACAGATTTCTGTCATTTATTTCTTCTTGTAATTTTTTTGCTTCCGGAGACATTATTGCAATAGCGACACCGACTGAGGGAAT
>CATLEG010000051.1 GCA_949915775.1 uncultured Candidatus Melainabacteria bacterium
AAGTTTGGTGATACTTGTAATGGGTTGGTGGAAGTCACGTGCGGTGCCGAAGGCACTTTCCCACTAGGCTTTGGAAATTTTTATGAAGCATTGGATATAGTAACGCCGGAAGGTATTGGTGCAGTTTTTAATGCGTTGGTAGAAGTTAAGCGTGGCGTAGTCCAAGGACTTGCAGTTTTTCGTCATGCTGAATGTATTTCAGCATCTCAATTCGTCATTCTGAGGTGCCAAAGGCACTCTCCCATCAGGTGTTGGTATAATTTTAAAGCGTCATTACGAGTAGCGAAGGATCTCAAACTAGCCCCCTCCCTAGCCCTCCCCCACAGGAGAGGGAACATTACTATATCCCCTCTACCTCTGGGAGAGGGTAGAATTTCAATGCGAGTTTTTACGAGCATTAGAAATTCGGGTGAGGGGTGCTACGCACGTAGCCCTGCCGATAAATATTGGTGATAATTTCGTAAATTCGGGTGAGGGTGCTATGCATGTAATTAAAGTATATAAAGGAATAAAAGAAAGGAAAAAACTATGAAACAGATAATTGAAAATTTAATGAAACACACACGTCATGCTGAACTTGATTCAGCATCTCAGACCATCCCCCTCATCCGACACTTCGTGTCACCTTCTCCCACCATTGGGGAGAAGGAAATAATATGTGCGAAGCACGATAAGAACTTATCGACTTGTCGTCTTAACGTCTTAGAGACTGATAAAAACCCTACCCTCTCCCGAATTTGTAAGTTCGCATTTAGCTCACTAACAAATTCAACCCTCTCACAAAGAGAGAGGGTGAAATGCCCAGCATTTACACTCGCAGAAACTCTAATCACCCTTGGCATAATCGGTGTTGTGGCGGCAATTACTATTCCTACACTTATTCAGAAATATCAAGAAAAGGTTTGGACAACTAGTTTTTTGAGAGTTTATTCAATCTTAGAAAATGCATATAAAATGGCTCAAAATGAATATGGAACAGTTGATAATTGGCCAGGCTCACAAAAACAATTTAGATATAATAACGAGGAAGAAAAAGAAATATTAGCTCGTATTGTTGCAGATCCTAATATTACATATGAATATATGATAAAACCTTATGTTAAAGTAAATAAAGTTTTTACAATGACCTCTAATTTAGATAAAGATAAATCTTGTATGCCTTATGTAGAAGCTGGTGGTAGAATAGATTTGTCTTATTTAGACGGTTCGCAGTGGATTAAACATTATTGGAGTGCTCCAGTTTTATCTCTTCCTTCCGGTGAATGTATTTCTTTAAATGATAATTTTGGAGCATTTATTGTCGACTTAAATTCAAAAAAAGGTCCAAATACGTTTGGTAAGGATATTTTTATTTTTTCATTTGATGTAGATGATAGATATCGATTAAAGCCCGGTTATTGGGAAATTGGATGGACAGATACTGCAAATTATTGTGACAGAACGAATACTCATGGATGGATTATCGGTATGTCATGTGGTTTTTGGATAGCAAAACATCACAATATGGACTATTTACATTTGCCGTTTGATGAAATTAAAAAACAATGGTAAATATAGGTTTTAAAATTTTTTAATATATAAAAACCAATTGTGCTAAAATAAATATATGAATGAATTTTCTAGAAAAGAAATTATTGATATTTTGAAAGATGATAGTCAGAATGAATGGTTATTCTCACAAGCAAATGATCTTAGAAAAAAATATGTTGGTGATGAAGTTCATTTGAGGGGATTGATTGAATTTTCAAATATATGCAAATCTAATTGCAAATATTGCGGGTTAAGATGCGAAAATAAAAAAGTTGAACGTTATAGGCTTTCAAAAGAAAAAATAATTTTTCTAGCGCAAAACGCTGTTGAGTTGGGATATAAAACTATTGTTTTGCAATCTGGTGAAGATACGTATTTTACCAAATATATTTTATGTGAAATCATAAATGAAATTAAAAATTTGGATGTTGCATTGACTTTAAGCATCGGAGAACGCAGTTTCGAAGATTACAAAGCTTTTCGAGAAGCCGGTGCTGATAGATATTTAATTAGAATTGAAACTACAGATAAAAATTTATATACCCAAATGCATCCTTATATGGATTTTGACAATCGTATAAGATGTTTAAAGGATTTGAAAAATCTCGGATATGAGGTTGGAACAGGCTGTCTTGTAGGTTTGCCGGGACAGACTATAGAATCTCTCGCTGACGATATTCTATTTTTTAAAGAAATTGATGCTGATATGATTGGTATTGGGCCTTTTATTTCACATCCTGATACTCCGTTAAAAGATAGCGAAAATGGTAATTTTACACTTGCACTAAAGGTTATGGCGTTAACTAGAATTTTATTAAAGAACGTTAATATTCCGGCAACAACCGCAATGGAAACATTAAATCCTAATGGCAGAATTATTGCACTTCAAAGTGGAGCAAATGTCGTGATGCCAAACGTTACAGAACAAGAGTATAGACCTAAGTATGAAATTTATCCGGATAAAGTATGTATGAATGAGGCTCCTTCTCATTGTAGAAAATGTATTGAAGCTAAAATAAAATCTATTGGCAGATACGTTTCGGAGGCTTATGGATTTAGATATTAGAATTCAAAAGAAACACATACGGTTAATGTTTCGTTCTCAATTTTTACAACAGCCCATCTAATGACAGAACTATATAATTTTGATAATTCGTTTTCAATATATATATTGTCAAATTTTTCAGGTTTGTTTAATTTTACTAATGTTGATTTTATCATGCTTTTTTAGATATTATATTTACAAATTTTTTAATTACAAGTCCGGTCCCGAAACCAAATACTGATGCAAACGGTACAGGTATAGCAAAACCAACGAGTGCCGATATAACAGGAATGTCATTACGGTTAAGTTTAACATTTCCAATAGCAGATTTTGATCTGATATAAACATCCGAAACAAAGCCTTTATTATTTATTTTTGAATATCGTTTACCTCTTCTCCAGCCGGCAGAAAAATCTTGTTTTAACCGGTTAGCTCTTTGTTTTACGTCTGGTGTTGGTATATGGGGTCTGTATATTATTTTTCTCATTTTATTCTACCGTAACAGATTTTGCCAGATTTCTCGGCTGATCTACATCTTTACCTAAAAATTCAGCAATATAGTATGCTAATAATTGCAGTGGAACCATTGCTATTATTGGCGAAAACAATTCTTGAACTTCCGGAACTGTTATAATATGTTCAAACAAATCTTTTAATTTTTCATCTTTAGAATTAGTCAAGGCAATCATTCGCGCATTACGAGCTTTTGCTTCTTCACTGTTGGAAAGAAGTTTTTCATAAACAGTGCCATGCATTAATATGGATAAAACCGGCATTGTTTCGTCAAGCATCGCAATTGGGCCATGTTTTAGCTCTCCGGCAGAGTATCCGGTTGCGTTAATATAGCTGATTTCTTTAAGTTTTAATGCGCCTTCAAGTGCTGTCGGGAAATTAATTCCTCGTGCAATAAAAATAAAATCTTTTGTGCTGGCATAAGCTTTTGCAACAGCTTGAATATTTTCTTTATGAGCAAGAATTTGTTCTATTTTTTGCGGTAATACCATCAATTCGGCTTTTAAAGAAGTAAGAGTTGATGCAGCAATGCTATCTTTAATTTCAGACATATAAAGTGCCAAAAGATAGAATGCCATTAGCTGCGCAACATATGATTTTGTAGCTGCCACAGAAACTTCAATGCCTGCATTAACAGGAATTAAACTGTCTGCTTCACGCGCCATTGCGCTATCAGGTCTGTTTGTAATAATTAAAATATGTGACCCTTTGGCTTTAGCCTGTTTAATTGCAGTTAACGTATCTGCTGTTTCTCCAGATTGAGAAACGCCTATTACAAGAGTATGTTCATCAGTAACAGTTTTTCTATAGATATATTCACTTGAAGCCTCTACATCAACAGCAATTCCGCAAAAACTTTCAATTAAATATTTTCCAACCATAGCAGCATGCAAAGATGTACCGCAGGCTATAATTTGGATTCTATTTAAATTTTTAAGTGTTTCTTTATTGATTTTAACTTCATTTAGAATAATATTTTCATCCGGAGCATGAAGTCTGCCTGTCAAAATGTTTCTGATTACATCAGGCTGTTCATGAATTTCTTTAAGCATAAAATGTTTGTAGCCCATTTTGCTAAGTGCAACTGGCTCCCAAGGTAAAACTTCAATTTTTGGTTCAATTTTATTGCCTTCATTGTCAATAATAGACATAGAATCGGGAGTAAGTGTTGCAATTTGGTTGTCGTTTAAATAAACAGCTTTTTTCGTATGTTTAATTATTGCAGGAACATCTGATGCTGCAAAGAATTCACCTTCTCCAACACCTATTAAAAGCGGAGCATTACGTTTTGTAATAACAAGTTTTTGTTTGCAGTCATTATGCATAACACAAAGAGCATAAGCACCTTCAATTTCTTCAGATGCAAGTCTTACGGCTTCAGTTAAATCGTTGCATAATGCATATTTTCTTGCAACAAGGTGAGCAACTGCTTCTGTATCTGTTTGTGAACGGAAAACACATCCTGATTTTGTTAAATCTTCTCTTAATTCTTTGTAATTTTCAATAATACCGTTATGAACAATTACAAGATTACCGCATGTACAAGTATGCGGATGTGCATTTAAAACAGTCGGAGCGCCATGAGTTGCCCATCTAATATGACCGATTCCCATTGTAGATGCCATAAATTCGTTTTCGTGTCCTCGAAGTTCATCTCGCAGGTTTTGTAATTTACCAGTGGCTTTATAGACTTTAATATCTTTTTCACACATTACAGCAACTCCGGAAGAATCATATCCTCTGTATTCAAGCTGTTCAAGTCCGTCTATTAATATGTCTACAACTGATCTATTTCCTACATATCCGACTATTCCACACATAATTTCCTCTCCATTTACATATGATATTATAACATCGAAAAATTTAAAATAAAGTTTCCTTATAAAACTTTTACATTCTGGTATTGTTTATGTTATATTTATTGAAGGAGAGAATTATGATAAAAGATTACTTTATAAATAAAATAGAAAAAGCTTTATTGGAAGCTGTTAAAGAAAACAAATTAGGCGCAATGTCTGAATATGAAATTGGTACATTGAAAGTTGAAAAACCAAAAAATTCAGATTTCGGAGATTATGCAGTGAATGTATCTTCACTTGCAAGATTTGCTAAAATAGCTCCGCCTCAGATTGCAAATACAATTGTTGAATTTGTTGAAAAAGATGACAATGAATATACAGTTGTTGGCGGATTTATTAATTTTAAAGCTGGTAATAAGCTTTTAGCAAGTTTAGTTGAAGAGATTTTTAAAAACCCTGAAAATTTTGGAAAACCGGAAAATGTTGAAACCGAAAAAATTATTTTAGAATATATTTCAGCTAATCCTACAGGACCGTTCCATATCGGACATGGACGCTGGGCTGCTATGGGTTCTGTACTTGCAAATCTTTTAAAATTTTATGGTCATGAGGTTTATCAAGAATTTTATATTAATGATGCAGGTTCTCAGATTCAAAAATTGGGAAATTCATTAGCAATCAGAATTCGTCAGGAACTTGGTGAAGATATTGATTTTCCGACAGATGAAATTGAAAGAAAAAATTACTACCCGGGTGACTATTTAATCCCTGTTGCAAAAAAATATATTGAACAGAAACTTTCCCCTCTACCTTTGGGAGAGGGTGCCCAAAGGGCGGGTGAGGGTTTAATCTTAGATGTGAAAGAACTTTCAGATTTCGCAAAAAAAGAAATGGAAGATTTACAAAAAGCTTTGCTTGATAATTTTAAAGTTCATTTTGACAATTTTTATTCTGAATTAACTTTGCATAAATCGGGAAAAGTTGATGAATGTGTAAATAAGTTAAAAGCAAGCGGCAAAATTTATGAAAAAGACGGCGCTGATTGGTTTAAATCTTCAGATTACGGAGATGATCAAGATCGTGTAATTAAAAAAGCTGACGGTTCAAACACTTATCTTACAGCAGATATTGCTTATCATATTGATAAACTTGAACGCGGATATGACAGAATGATTAATATCTGGGGTGCAGACCATCATGGTTATGTTGCACGTGTAAAAGCTTCAATTGAGGCTTTAGGTTACAATCCGGATAAGCTTGAAGTCCTTTTAGGCCAGCTTGTTAACCTTGTAATCGACGGTAACGAAGTTAGAATGGGCAAACGCAAAAACATGGTTACTCTTGAAGATTTAATCGAGGAAGTTGGAGTTGATGCAACTCGTTTCTGGATGTCTATGAGAAATATTGATACTACTCTTGATTTCGATATTGAACTTGCTAAGAAAAGTACAGATGAAAACCCTGTTTTCTACGTTCAATATGCACATGCAAGAGCTTGTTCAATTCTGAGAAATGTAATTGCCGAAAAAATTAATTCAGAAACAGGTGAAAAAACTCCGGCTCCAATGACTAAAGATGAGTTTGATATTTTGATTAACAGTTTCGATTCTGAAAATGTTCTGCCAACAATTGATTCGGCAAGAAAACTTATTTTGAAACTTGAAGAATATAAATCTGTTATTAAAAACTCAGCAGAACAAAGACAAGTTTATACTATTTGCAGATATGTTCAAGAACTAGCTTCGGAATTCCATTCATTCTATACTGCAAATCGTGTAATTTCTGATGATAAAGATATGATGAAAGCAAGAATTGCACTTGTATGGAGTGTAAAAACAGTTCTTCATAATGCATTAGAAAATATCTTGGCCGTAAGTGCACCTGAACGCATGTAGTGCTACACACGTAGCCACATTAGATTTCGGTAGGGCTTGTGAGATATTGGTAATAGATACGCAGCCACATTAGATTTCGATAAGACTTGTAAGATGTTGGCAATAGATATGCAGTTACATTAAATTTTGGTGTTACTTTAGCAAAAATTTTTTTGTTTGGATATTATATGAATATGAGAATTAATATATATAATTCAAATAGTATGTTGCGGTTTTGTGGTAATAATAAACAACAAGTTCAGTCTAATACGTTATTAAATCAGTATGAGCAAAGATATTGCCGCGGTTACCGTAGTCCGATTATACCAGATTTGCGTAAATATATTGAGCAAACCGGAAGAGTTGAAGAAGCTGATATAAAAGGAATTATAGGGCATGGCGGGCTTTCATTTGTTTTTGATATTGGGGACAATAAAGTTTTAAAGGCATCTTTGGAAAATCCTTTAGAATTCAGAATGCATAATCGATCCTTTGATATTCCGTTCTTGTCGCCTGTTGAAAAGTTTGGACAAACTTATTTTGTAAAAGAGCCTAAAGCTGATACAAAAAGTGTTACAGTTAGTGACTCTTTAAATGTCATAAAACGAATACAAAATGCCGGTTTAGAAATTTCAGAAGATTTTGATAAATATAAAACATATCAGGTTGGAAAATATAATGGTAAAACTTATTTGTTAGATACGAGATGTGCAACCCCGCGTCCTAATCGTTTTTCTCGTTTTGTGTATGATTTTAAAGTTATCAATAGTAATATTAAAAAATGTATTGATTTTTCAGCGGAAGAGATTGCAAAACGTGATGAAAGAACTGAGAAAAATGTAAAACTTTTCGGGCCGAAATATTTGCATGTAGATGAAACTCCCAGACCCAATTTATCATTTAAACGAGGTTTAACAATTATTTATGGAGTTATGAAACGCAATAAAAATCATGGTCTACCATCTGTAAATAGATATGGAATTTTGGAATGTATTTTAAAGCAGTTTGTTCGTTAAAATTCAACTTATAACCTCCATATGTAACTGATGCGGCATTTGAACTAGATTGCAGAAATGCTACTAGTGCTTTATCTGGTAAAATAACTATGTGTTTTTTATTTTTATAAAGGCTTTCAATTTGACCGTAGAAAATGAAATTGGAAATAAAAAAAGCCCATTAACGGGCTTTTTCTAAAACTTGTAGTCAGGAATTATAAAAGGTTCATTATTCGCATCTTTATCAACAAATTTAAGGTAATATTTCATTGCATTATCTTTTGTTGAATTGTAAAAATCATCATCTATATACTTTTTATGAAGTTCTGTTCTTTCGCCGCTATAATTGCCAAGAACATTAGCAAATAGTTCAATAATTCCTTTGTCAGAGCCGCCTCCGTATGCTTTTGTTTTAGCATCTGTTCCTGATGGACGTATTTCAATATATTTGTCGGTAAATTCAAGATAAGTCCCGTCGCCGACGAATTTTATAGATATAAGATTATCAAAAATTAAGCTTTTAAAAGCATCATTTAAAACTTCTTTTACATTTTCAAGAGTCATTTTACCTTGTTTTACAGCCATTGCCATTGAAAGATAAAATAAATCATTTTGTGTTCGTTTCGCTTCACCTAGAATCTTTGCCTCTTTTAATTTGTTAATATCTGGTTCTGATTCATTATAGTAAGCTATATCAACACGTGTATCGAAGCGGCCGATAATATTGTTTTCTTCAAAGATTTGAACAAGATAATCTGATAAAGAAATTTTTTCTTTTTGAAGCTTAGATATTAGTGCTGAGGCAACAATAATTGCTTCGGTTGCACTTTTCTCTCTCATTGCAATTGCGAATCTGCCATTTTGAGATTCTATTAAATCTTCCGTACCCATTATCATTCCGCCTGATTCTTCGCCGCCAAACAATAGTCGAGGATCTGTACCCAAATTAATAGAATTTCCAAAAACATCATCCACAATAATATCTTTATCTGGAGAATTTTTAAGCTGCAATTCTACTTTCTTCATAATGTTCGCAATTTCTTTAAATCCTACAGGTACATTTACAATTTTAACTCCATTTTTCTTGCCCCATTCGTCCCAAGAAATTGCTGAAGCTGTTGTTTTAATCATAAATCTTGGATGATTATTCCATAGAGCTTGAACTTTTAACTGTTTTGCCCAGAAATCCATAAGCATTAAAAACGCCTGATTTGCTGTAAATACTGTTAAAATTGTGTCATTGTTAAGTTGAATATAATCAATTCCTGCTTTTTCAAGTTCAGAAATTTTTGAAATATTTTCAGTTTGAGTAATTGTCAATCTGTCGTGGTCTGGGTCAGTAATTAAAACAGCAGTGTTAACCGGCATACTTTTCAATTTGTCTTTATAATGAAGTGTTTCTAATACCGGAAAGAATTTTTTGCCGTCAGGCTTTTGAGAAATTACTGTTGCATCTACAGAGTAATCATAGAATGCCTTTTCGCCTTTAGGTGTTACATCATATTTGCCGATTGAATGGAAAAATGGGTCTTCCTCAATATTAAACCATTCAAATTTTTCAGCAATATTCAATTTATTTAAAACTCGGTTTAGGGTTCTATAGGCAGAGCCGCCGACATTTTCAATTATTATTTTATCGTTTAAATTTTTTATTAAATCAAGATTAATTTTTTGAGCAACGCCGGATTTTAAATATTCAACATACAAATCTACTCCGTCATCGACATTTGCTAAAACTTTTTCATCAATAAGAGGGTTATTTTTTGCTGAAATTTTTATTTCATAAAAACCTTCTTTTTCTGTTATATCAAAGATTTCTTGGATTTTATTGACAAATTCCATAGATTCTTCCGGAAGATATTGACTGCCTTGAGAATTCAAATCTTTAGTTGCATTTTTAACAGAAATTCCATGACTTGATGTGATATATTCGCCGCCAAGTAAATCCAATTTGAATGCTAAAAATGAAGCAAGCCAAATCGGAATTGTTTTTCTTTCTTGAGGGACAAGTGTTCTGATACCATTGGCTGCTTGTATTCTTGTTATTGCATCTAAAAACAAATCGGAATTATAACGAACTTCGCGCCCGGCAACTTTTACAATTTCTTTTCCTTTATATTTTTCAATTGCAACAAGTGCTTTTGCAAGAGTAGCCAATACAATACCTACAAGATTTATAGGGAATCTGGTGTCTTGCGGGTATAAAATATTTTGCGGGCCTCTAATGCCGGCTGTAGAAACTTTTGCTTCTTTTGCGTAATTTGCAAACCATTCTTTTAAATTTAAGCCTTCGGGATTTTTTTTAGCATCATATGGATAAAGATGTTCTTTTTTTAATGTAAATGTAAATTCGCCTTCGTTTGAAAAATCCATAAGATTCAAATTTTTTACATAATCAGGTGTCTTTTCATAAACACTTTTAAATAATTCATTTTCCAATACATTTGCAGATGTTTTCATAATTCTTCTCTCCTATGTAATAAATATATATTAAAAACTTGTAATGTGCAATCTTTTATATATATAATAATATTAACAGGAGAAAATAATGATCTGGGATAAAGATAAAAACTATACAAAACGAACAGCGGATGAATATAATATCTGGCGGACAATATTTCAGTTTATAATTTGCCGAATCTTTTATATGATTAGGTTAAAGCTTGTATATAGATTAAAAGTCGAAGGGCTTGAAAATATTCCAAAAAATAACGAATATATTGTTTGCCCTAATCATCTGTCAACACTTGACCCGCCTATGATTGCGGCAATATTACCGAGAAGAATTTCTTTTATGGCAAAAAAGGAATTGTTTGATATTCCATTTATCAGGTGGTGGATTGATTGGATGGGAACATTTGCCGTCAATAGAGAAAGTCTTGGCCCATCTACTATTAAAACTGTTATGGAAATTAAGAAAAGTAAGTGGGTTTTCGGTATATTTCCTCAAGGTACACGTGGTGTTCCGGGAACAATATCCGGAGTTACTAAAGGATTTGCCGGACTTGCTAAAATTACAAAATGCGCAGTTCTGCCAATTGGAATTGTAGGTACTGAAAAAGCTACTCATATCCCATTTTCTGGAAATATTATTGTAAAAATTGGAAAACCAATTCCTTATAGTGAAAATCCGGATGAAGTTGTTGAAAAATGGATTGAAGCTATACAGGAACTTACCGGATTTAAGTATGTAAAAGAAGTTTCAGGAGTTGAGAATGTCGAATAGAAATTATAACAGAAGATATCCGCATGAATATAATTTATTTAGAACTTTATTTTATTACAGTTTTTTATATTTTGTTGTAGTTCCTTTTATGAAAATATTTTACAACTGTAAAATAACCGGACGTGAAAATCTTCCAACAAAAGCAAAATGCGGTAAATTTATCTATACTGCAAACCATGTTTCACATTTCGATCCTCCGATGGTTACAATGGCTTGTAACAGACCTATTGCATATATGGCTAAAAAAGAGTTGTTTCAAAAAGGCGATAAATTTGAATGGCTGGTAAAACGTCTTGGCGCTTTCGCAGTGGACAGAACTAAGCCGGAAATTGCAACATTTAAAACTGTTCGTGATATTCTTGCAACAAGCTGGTCACTTGGGGTATTTCCTCAAGGCGGAATAAGACCTTACGGTTCAGATTTAAGCGACTTAAAAAAAGGTTTTATTGTAATTGCCAAAAACGCAAAAGCGGATATTGTTCCGGTTGCAATTGCTGATTTTGACGGCTATCCTAAACTCAAACCGTTTACGAGACGTAATGTTCATATTCATGTTGGTAAACCTATATCTTATAAATTGTCAGAAGAAGAAATTATGAAAGAATGGTGCAAACAAATTACAGAATATGCAGATTATAAAAATTCGTTTGTAAAACCAGTGACAGAAACGGAAAAATAAATTAAGGATTAATATACAAGTTTTAAATATTGTTAAACTCTAATCATATTGAGTGATAGCGAAGCATTATTATAACAAACTTTATATAGAGCAATAAAATATTTTGGGCAAAGAATCGGTAGGTTAGGCATACCTGCCCAACAAGTTAAAAATACTCAAACTACTCTTTAATTATTCAGGGGCAAAATTGGCTTGTAAAGTAAGTAGGGTGCAATTTTTTGCACCGAATTCAAAATAATTAAAAAATACAAAGAGACTAACTTAGGTTAGTATCTTTGTATTCTCCCCAGGTTGGACTGTTTTACTCGGCAGCATTAAACGGGTCTACAGTTGTCGACAGCAATTGTTTTACAATTTTGTCGCCAAGCTTTCGCCCTCTGCCGCCTCGCGCTCGAACCTTAAACAAGGCTTACTGTAAAATCACAAATGGTATGAGAACTCATCACAGATAGTGTGAGATTTTTTATATTTTTTATAACTTGACTTTACTACCAATCGGATATAAAATAATATTACCAAATGGTAGTAAAAGTAAGAGAATTTAATAAATGGAATTTGAAAGTTTAGAGGGTTATCAATTAATTAAAGCTGACAAAGAGCCGCAAAATATTTTAAGAGAAAAAAGAGAACTTTTAGGTTTAACCCAAAAACAAGTTGCAGACAGGGCTAATGTTAAAATAGTCCAGTATCAACGATTTGAAATGGGAATGAGGAACATTATGTCTGCTTCTTTTCAAATTGCTTGTAGAATCATTGAAGCTCTTGAAATGGATATTACCGACTTTTATCATAAAAACAATGCAAAATTATAGTTTTTGAATTCTCATATAATTGCTAAACATTGGGTTCATTACTATACCATTTTGACTAACATTTTTTAAAATAAAAATACCAGTCAAACAATTTATATGAATTATGTGCATACGCAATTCGCCACGACTTATTCGGAGAATTTTGGCTAATTTTTTGTAATCTGTAAAATCGGGATTTTCAATATAATAATCCAATATTTTAGATTGCATATCATTTAATTTAAAGTTGATATCTGTTCCATAAATATTATATTCTATGTCTTGAACTTCATTTAGCCGTTTACTTTTTTTAGATTTGAATTTTTTTGTATAAGAACTACCATAAATCTTTTTTAAAACGGCTGTTGAATAGTTTTTATTTCCTCTTTGAATATCAATTAAATCAAGATAATTTTTAAAGTTATCAAATCTATTTTCATTTTGATTTAAAAAAGTTTGAATATCTAAATTTGCTTTATAATTATTACATTTTTCACAACAAATTACGATATTGTTTGTATATCTTTTGCCACCCGCACTTTTAGGAATTAAGTGATCGTATGTTTTATCCGTTTCTTTAAGTGCTTTTCCACAATATGCACAGATATGACTTAAATCTTTTAGTTGTTTATTATCAAACATTTTAAATCCTTATCACTTCTTTTGATAATATTATAGATAATCACTATGTCAAAAACGGACATATTTTATTTTGTTTCTTTAACTGTCTTTCCGTCAATTACAATTCTGTGATTTTCCATATTGAAGAAAACGACGTTTTCTTTTTCTGAATAAGTACCTTTAACAATATAAGTTACATTTTTATCTAAATTATTTCTTGCAAGAATCGTTGTAACAAAACCTTTGCTTGTGATCCTAAATTGTCCGCTTTTGGTCGTGAACAGATTTTTGGGTACAGAGAATGACATTTGTTCTTTAACATCACTTGGTACAACTGCAAAATGGTTTCGGTCTTTAATTCTTATAGAAACGAATTTTGGGAATCCCAAAATTCTTATGACATCACGACTTATATTTAAACTATCTTTTGCACCGTAAATAGAAAAAGATAATCTAACCGATTTTTTAATATAATTTATAGTTTTATCCATTTCCATTGTTTTCTTGACCCTCATTGTTTTCGCTACCCTCAAAATCGTTATATGTTTTTCCGACATATTCGTCTATATGTTCAAACATATTCATTTGTTGGCTTGCCACATAATCGTTATAAGATTTTCCAATTCTTCCTTTATAATGATCCGGATAATAAATAATTCGTTTTTTCTTTGTTTCGCCAGTTGCTTCATCTTTGAATTCAACCATATTTGGATCAAACATTATTGCATCTGCTAAATCAAAAAGCAGGCATAAACCTCTTTCTGAATTTGCCACTCTACCTAAAACTTTGTATCGGCAATTTCTATCCCAACCCATGAAATTAAAGATTTTATCGACAAATTCAACGGATTTAATGGGTTTATTTATCCATTCATTATTTTTTTGTTGTCGTCTTGCCCATTCCACAGAGGACATTTCTTCTTCCGCACACATAATAACCATTAATCTTTTTTTGTTTTCGCTAGTCCATGGAAGAATGTGTTGAACATTTTCAAACAATCTTATACAAGCCATATTAAAAGTGAATTCGGGAAATTTAATACTAACGGCAGGTTTTTTGAGCATTGAAAATTGTGTTCTTGGCGGTAGTTCGTAATCTTCCAAACTCTCATATTCAAGTTCTACCTTTTGTTCTTTTCTTAATTGTACTAATTTTCGTATAAGTTCCGCCTCTTGGTAATTGTAGGCATTTTTCATATTGTTTCCTTGATTTTCTTCCATTGAGAACTCCTTTACATCACTCTTAATAATTCATCTAACTCTTGTTTTATTTCAAATTTAGTTGGTAATTTACCGATTTTAGGATTTTCAACAAATTCACCAACCGTTTTAATGTCGTTTTCTGTTATATTATTTGCCAATTTATCTCTTTCTTTTCTCAATGAATAATCCATACCAAAAGTATTTACGGAATCATCATTATTTTTGTATTTAATAAATTGCACTTGATTTTCTTGCGAAAATTCATTTTTACCTGTCAAAATTTGTGGTTCATCTAAAAAGAACATCAGTATTTTTTCTTGTCCTCTTTCACGCAAAATACCTCTAAATTTAAAATCATAATCTTTTATCCAATCCATATTTTCATATAGAGAGTTGCAGAATATTGGAGAAGTAATTTTGTTAGAAAAATTGTCGTTTTCTGTTCTGCATTTAAAAGCGGTTGAGGTTTCTTTATTTGTTGCTTTTAAAATAATAGTCTGCATTATCGGGTGATAAAGAATTTCTATAAATTCGCAATAGCCTAATTTTTCGTGGCATTTTTTGTTCATTTTAAATTGTTTATTGGTAATAGTTAAATTAGGTGTTGAGTTATTCATAAAATAAATACCGTAAGGTACTTCATAGCCTGTATAATTTAAAGAATAAATATTACTATGTTCTTTGCCGTTGAAAATATTTACTTTGTGTTGAAGTCGTGCAAATTCATCATCTGAATATGCACTTTTACAAATATCGTAAAGTAATTCACTATCTATTGCGTTCCAATATGGTGAAACATTTATAAAACCTTTTAGAGAACCTTGTTTTATAACAGATAGTTCAGAAATTCCCGACAATTTAGAATTACTGCTTGTTATAAATTGAACCGCTTTTGCCATTTCAGGAGAAACAATTCCCTCGTGGTGTTGTGAAACAAATGCGGCATCTCTAATTTTATCATTTTTAACTACTTTGCTTGATTTGTAATCAACAACAACTGTTTTTCTTGCGTTCAAATCTCCCCACCGTCTTTCATTTTTGGTAATACTTCTAACCATATTTGAATTCCATTCGGTACGACCTTTAAGGGTGGGTCGTTGTTTTTGAGTTAAGATTTCGGCAATTTCTTTATATGAATATCCAAGTGCATAAGCAAGAAAGATAAATTTTACTGTTTTTGCTTCATCTTCTTGTAAAATTAATTGTCCGTCTATGGTGTGTCTATAACCTAGTAAATCAGCAACAGGATATTGCCCTGTGCAAATTCTTTGGTCGTAAGATAAAATCATTCTACGGCTTTTATTTTTGGATTCCCAATCTGCGAACCAAGCATGAACT
>CATLEG010000052.1 GCA_949915775.1 uncultured Candidatus Melainabacteria bacterium
AGCACGATAAGAACTTATCGACCTATCGTCTTAACGTCTTAAAGACTTATAAAGCCCCCTCCCTAGCCCTCCCCACAGGAGAGGGAACATGTTTTGTGTGCGTAGCACACGATAAGAACTTATCGACTTATCGTCTTAACGGCTTAGAGACTGATAAAACCCACCCCCTAACCCCCTCCCCTCAAATAGGGAGGGGGAAATGTGCCTTTACTCTGGCCGAAGTTCTAATCACCCTCGGCATTATCGGCGTTGTGGCGGCGCTGACTATTCCTAATTTAATTGCTGATTACCAGGAAAAAAGAACGGTTATAGCTTTAAAAAAGGCTTACTCAACTATGTCACAAGCCTATTTATTGGCTAAAAACGATTATGGGGATATTACTGAATGGAATTTGTCTGCACCTAAGGAAGCTGCTGATATCTTCGCTAAATACATTAAAAACGTTAAAAAATGCAAAACTCATTGCTTTCCGGATAAAGCACTAGATTTAAGGGGTAATATTGGTGCCGGAGATATGCTATATGATTTAATAATTAATGACGGTACTTATATTGGATTCCATTGGCATTATGCTCACCTATCCGAACTAGAATATACACAAGCCAATATCAGTCATGATACAAATATAGTTGACAACCCTGAAATGCAGACAATGTATACAATAATTGTTAAAACAGATGCAAATATTCCAAGAGCCGGAGTAAATTATTTTGAATTTTTTATTCTAAAAAATAGAATTGTTCCTTATGGTACTGTCGGATGGAATAAAACATTATGCAACCCTACAAAAGATGTTGGTATGCTGAATTCTAACTGGTATAATGGATTATCTTGCGCAGGACATGTTATAACATATGGGAATATGGATTATATGAAATGCCTTAGGGGCAATCAAAAATATTGTAAAGCTTATTAACAAAAAAGACCTCTTTCGAGGTCTTTTTTACAACTTAAATTTTTCTAAAATTGTTTTAGAAATCTTTCATCATTATTAAAGAACAATCGGATATCATCAACTGCATATTTTAGCATTGCAAGTCTTTCAACGCCCATTCCGAAAGCGAATCCGGAATATACATCAGGGTCAATTCCTACACCGCGTAACACATTTGGATCTACCATACCACAGCCCAATATTTCTAACCAGCCGGTACCAGAACATGTTCTACAGCCTTTACCTTCACACATAATACATTGAACATCAACCTCAGCTGACGGCTCTGTAAACGGGAAAAAGCTGTTTCTAAATCTTGTCGGTCTGCTCGCACCAAAATATACTCTGATAAACTCATTCAAAACGCCTTTCAAATCACCGAATGTAATATCTTTATCAACATAAAGTCCTTCTATTTGGTGGAAGAAATTATTTTTACGGGCATTAATATTTTCGTTTCTGTAAACTCTACCCGGGGCAATAACTCTAATCGGCGGATTTTGCCCTTCCATTGCATGGATTTGCGCTCCGGAAGTTTGACTTCTCAAAACTACATTTGATGCCAATTCTGTATAAAAAGTATCTTGAACATCACGTGCCGGATGGTCTTTTGGAACATTTAACATATCAAAGTTATAATATTCAGTTTCAACCTCAGGAGACTGAGCTTTTGGAACAACTGAAAAACCTAAACTTTGGAAAATTGATACAATTTCATTAGTTGTCGAAGTCAAAAGATGAACTCTGCCTTGAGGCGTATATTTACCGGGGAGTGTTATATCAATTCTTTCCTGTTTTAATTTTTCATCCAATTCTTTTTTGTAAAATTCATCGTGTTTTTCTCTTATAGCACGTTCGAGTTTTTGAGTAATTTCATTAGCTAAGGCGCCGACAACTCTTTTATCTTCATCAGACAAATTCTTAAGATTTTTCTTAATCTCATTAAATTCACCTTTTCGACTTAAATATTTACCTCTAATTTCTTCAAGTTCAGCAATTGTTAAAACTTTTTCGAGGTCTTGTGACGCGTTTTCATATATTTTTTCCAGTTGTGCTTTCATATTTATTCCTTAGTTTTTGAGATTCTTCGGCTTCTGTCATTCTGAGCTTTTGCGAAGAATCTCAAAACATACCGCCTCAGAATGACTAATAATTTTATACTAATTCATTATATTTTTTCTCAAATCCGATTGTTGTCATTTCACCATGACCGGGAAATACCTCAATTTTATCGTCTAATTTGAATAGCTTATTTTTAATACTGTCAACAAGTTTTGAGTAATTTCCTCCAAATAAATCCGTTCTGCCAACACTTTGTTTAAACAATGTGTCACCGGAAAAAAGTTTATTTTCAATCAAGTAACATACACCGCCTTCGGTGTGACCGGGAGTTGTAATAACTTTTATTTTCATATTTCCAACAACAATTTCATCTCCATCTTCAACAAAATTTTCATACGTTGGAGCAATTGTATCCGGCAAACCAAAAAGTCTTGTAAATTCGTTTATATTATCAGAAACTACAATATCATTTTTATTAATAACAGCTTTAGCATTTAATTCTTTTTTTAAAGAAGTTAAACCCATAATATGATCGAAATGCCCATGAGTTAACAAAATATATTCTACATCATAACCTTTTACCGCTTCAATAATTTCCTCAGAATTCAAAGAAGCATCGATTAATACTGCTTTTTTTGATTCTTCATCAAGCAATAAATAATTATTATTTTCTAACTGTCCGGTTATAAATTTTTCGACCCTAATCACATTATTTCCTTACAATTTCAAAAATATTTTTACACATTTTAAACAATTCTTCAGCCTTGTCCAAAGCAATCATATTCGGTCCATCACATTTTGCATTATCAGGATCTGGATGGATTTCAAAAAACAAAGCATTTACACCTGCTGCCATAGCAGCTTTTGCTAAAACAGGAACAAATCTTCTATCGCCTCCAGAACAATCTCCATGAAATCCTGGTAATTGTACACTATGAGTTGCATCAAATACAACTGGATATCCAAAACTTTGCATAATTGGCACTGCTCTGAAATCGACCACAAGATTGTTATATCCGAATGTAGTACCTCTATCAGTAATTAAAATATTATGATTTCCGCAATCTTCAACTTTGTTAATTAAAGATTCCATTTGTTCGGGAGCCAAAAATTGACCTTTTTTAATATTTACAATTTTACCTGTCTTTGCCGCTGCAACTAATAAATCCGTCTGACGACATAAAAATGCGGGAATTTGTAATATATCAGCAACTTTGCTGACAGGCTCCGCTTGTTCCGGCAAATGTATATCAGTAACTATTGGTAAATCATATTTATCTTTAATTTCCTGAAGCAATTCAAGGCCTTTTTCCATACCAGGGCCTCTATACGAAGTTATAGAAGATCGATTAGCCTTATCAAAAGAAGATTTAAAAATAAAATTTATATCTAACTTTTTAGTAATTTCTTTTAAACCACATGCTGTTTCATCAAGAATACTATGGCTTTCTATAGCACATGGCCCTGCAAGTATTGTAAGCTTTTCTCCGCCTATTTCAAAATCTTTTAATTTTATTTTATTCATAATAAGATTGTATAAAAAATATATTTTATTTACAAGTACATTTGCACATAAAAAAACAGACACCTTATGGTGTCTGTTTTTTTATTTAATGATTATTTTTTTAATTGTTCTCTTAGGTATTTTTGATATTGAGTTGCAACATCAGCAGATTCTGTACCTTTGTTTACAATTTTAATATCTGTACCGTTCAGATTTACATCTTCAGTTACTGTCAACTTGTTACCTGTATTTAAGATAACAACAGGATTACCAGTCATTCCACTATTTGTAACTGAACCATCTGAATTTGTAGAGCCGGAAACTGTCATATCGCCTGTTTTGTTGTAAATTTCAGCTTGACCTTCACCAGCATTAATTGTACCTTCATATTTCAAGCCGTTTTGACCTGTAATATTTTTAATAAGTACAGTACCACCGTTTGTTGCATTAACTACGAATGTTGGTTTAGCGTAAATACCATCTCCATTTGCTCTTGCTGCGGCATATGTCATATCTTTTCCAGTATTATTGATTGTACCTTCAAGAGTCAAATCGCCTTCATTAGCAAGAATATTTAGTCTGCCGTCGTGGTTGATAGTACCGCCAACAGTCATATCACCAGAACCATTATTTTTAATGTTTATATCATGACCGGTAATATTTGCGGTAACTTCCATTGATTGACCGCCTCTTCCTGTTTTAGCACGATCTTCACTGGCTGCTCGGTTAATAATACCAAGAGTTTTTGTACCTGCCTGAATAGTACCGCCAACTTTCATATCTCCGGTATAGTTATTAATAGCAGTTTCACCTGTACCATTATTAATGATTTTACCATTAAGTTCCATACCTACGTTATCTCCGTTTGTATCATAACCATTATGTTTTATAGCAATGTCATCACCATCATTTGAGATTACACTGTTTACTCCAGTTGTGATACCTTTAGAAGCTTTTCTTGACAATACATATAAGTTTCCAGCTTCAGTATTTGCTAATATTCCATTAATTGTTAAACGACCGGCATCATTATATACATATAAGTCGCCCATTTTATTCTGAATATTACCGTTAATTGTCATACCGCCAGCACCAGTTGAGTTAACAAGTTTAATTTTACCTTCATTCGAAATTGCAGCGCCAATAGTTAAACCTGTACCGTTTTCTTTATTGATAATACCCATATTACCAGTATTTTCAATAATTCCGTTAACAACAGCATCACCGGCAAGGTTATTAATAGCAACTTCGCCTTCGTTGTAAATATTACCGTTGAGTTCCATACCGCCTTTAGCAGTATTTTTAATTGCAACATTACCTCTTTCATTGTAAATGTTACTATCTTCGGTTGTAGTTAATTTACCATTGCCTTCATTCATTACAACGACATTACCGGTTTCAACATTGATATCTCCGCTAAGTTCAGCATTACCAACTTTATTATGAACTAATACACCTTCACCGGCATTAATTGTACCAGCAACATCCATACCAGTGCCTTTTAGTTGATTTCTTAATGAAACAGATTCTTTAGCATTTGCATTACCTGAGAATACTAATTTACCATTTTCATTAACAATTCTAACTGATTTTGCAAGTTTTTCTGTTGTTCCATAATTACCTGAAGCGGTCATACCGCCAGCGCCTCTGTTAACAACATCAATTTTGCCATCAGCCAAAATCGTACCACGCATAATAAGTTCGCTGGTATCAGCTTTACCATTATTAACAACTTCAATATCATTGTCAGATGTTAAAACTGCATCTTTAGTAATTTCTAAATCTGCCCCTTTGTTAGAAACAGATAAAGCAGCGTTTTTATTATTTAATTTACCGCTAACTAAAAGATTACTTACTGTATTATTATTATAAATATTTAATTTACCATTTGATGAAACAGCACCAGATACTGTTAAACCTTGGTCACCATGGTTTGTAATAGCAGTTTCTGTATTATTCAAGTTAGCAACTCTGCCGCTAATATTAATATTTGAAGCATGTTCTCCAACATTTGCACCAGATTTAATAACAATAGTACCTTTGTTATTCGCAATCTGGTCAGCATTAGCAGTGATTAAACCATCAGTATTAACTAATTGGTTAAACAAAACTTGAGCCTGGTTAAGCCCCGCTTCGTTAATAGTTGCATCAAACACATCTGCGCCCTTGTAACCATTAACAATACCGCCTGTAATATCAACCTGAGAACCGCGGATATCAACACCATTTCTAGCAATAACTGTACCTTTAATATTTACAGGAGCATTACCGCCATAATTATTACCCGCACCATTTCTAAGGTTAGAAATGTTTTTAATTACTTCAAAACCGTTATTTTCAATACCTTTAACGTTACCGCGATCATAACTTTCTTTTAATTCTTTAAATTTATCATCAGTCGGAGTAATAACAGATAATGTTCCAACGTTCAATACACCGGAAGCTCCAACAACCATTCCTTTTGGAGAAATGAAAACAGCATGACCATCATGGAACTTACCGTCACGCATAGTATTTAATATACCTTGAATATCAATTTTATTTCCAACAAGGTTGATAAATGTTTCAATATCTCTAATCTGACCATTTTTCATGCCTTGATAAATAAGATTGGCAACATCACCTTTACCAAGTGTAAAGTCATTATAGTGTCTGTAACCTACATCGCCGCCAATTTTGTCAGGTGCAATATTGAAAATTCCGGATGTACCATTACCGCCAACACCGGTAACACCGGTAATATTAGATTCGGCATTTGCACATGAAACAGACAACATTGCTGCCATAGCTGCAACAATTAATTGTTTTTTGTTCATAATAATATACTCCTTTTATTAGTATAATCTTCACTTTCTATCATACGTTCTTAAAGGACAGAAAAAAACATTTTTTGCCACTTTGTAACGAAATATTAATACATTTTTTTCAAACCATACTTATCTCCTCTTTATTATGTAAAACTTTGCTAAAAATATTGCACATATAGTATATAACGGTTATAATTCCCTAAAAATTTACTATTTCTAACAGATTTTTTACAAATCGTTACAAACTATCCTTTAAAAACACCCCAAGCCCTAATTTGCCCACGTTCATATTTTATTAAAAAATAACGGCCTTCTTTATTATATTCTATATCAGCATTCATAAAAATTTCGGGTTCATCAAGAGTTTGACCAGTTTTTGCACGTTTTTTATTTGTATTTTCTCTATTCTTTTGCTCTTTTTTTAATTCTTTTTTTACTTTTTTATTATTAAGTCTTGCCGATTCTGTTGCATCTTCCTCTATTTTTATAACGGGAATAACGGCAACCGGTTCTTTTGACTGCATAAGAATTAAGTATTCACGAGAATCAGTTAATGCAAGTTCATAATAACCGGGGTTTATTATTCCTCCAGCATTATCATATAGTACTTCGGGAACAAGTAAAGACGGATAATCCGAATCTTTTAATGAATATCTGTAAATAGACTGGCTTCCCGCATAATATCCGGAAGTTTCTTGAGGTTCTACAGGATATGGCCTTATATTAGGATGAGTTAAAACTTTTTCAACAAATATTCCTTCAATCATTATCACAGCCTCTGTAATAATGATTTAATTATATTTTGCATTTCGACAAAATTTTTATCAAGAGCTCTTTCATGACCTACAAATATTAATGACATGTATTTTTGAGACTCACCAAGCTCACCGGATTTCAACAGCAAACGATAACTTTCACGCATAAGTCTCTTTAAACGATTACGTTTTACAGCACGTTTATGAGTTTTTTTACTCACCACAAAACCTACACGTGTAAAAGTGTCAGCATCTTTTTTTAAAACACCTGCAAACAAAGCTACTCCGCCCTTATGGGTGGAGTTTTTTACTCTGTATGTTGCATTAAATGCGGATTTTTTTTTAAGTCGATATTGTTTTGGTAACATACCCTCACCCGAATTTCTAACTTTCGTTTAACTCAAGTTGAAATTCTACCCTCTCCCAGAGGTAGAGGGCACCAACACTACGCTCTTTTTGAACCTGTAATAGCTAATTTATGACGACCTTTAGCGCGGCGTCTGTTCAACACTTCCTGTCCGCCTGGAGTTGCCATTCTTGCTCTAAATCCGCTAACGCGTTGTCTTTTAATTTTTGTTCCTTCTAGTGTACGTCTCATTTTTCTTTATTCCTTATAATTTATATTTGTCGTATAATTCAAATGTAAATTAAAAAAAATAATTAGTCAACCAATATAGAGAGGCAGGTTACAGAATATGAACAAAAATTATAAAATTGGGTTTATCGGATGCGGAAAAATGGCAAGTGCAATTATTAATGGAATCATATCCTCCGAGTTTTTACCAGCCTCAAATATAAAAGGCTCAGAAGTTAATACTGAAACTGCTTTACAGACTCAAGAAAGGTTAAAAATTACTGTAATTTCCGACAATAAGCAACTTGTTAAAGACTCTGACGTTATATTTATTGCCACAAAACCTAATTACGCCGCTGGGATTTTAGAAGAAATTAAAGATGAATTAACTCCTAAAAAGCTTTTAGTTTCAATCTGTGCAGGCGTTTCAACCTCAAAAATAGAAAATATAATAGGCAAAAATCGGGTAATCAGAGTAATGCCAAACACTCCGGCACTTGTTTTAGAAGGTATGAGCGGGATTTGCAAGGGAACTTATGCTACAGATGAAGATATTAAATTAGTCACTGAACTTTTATCAAATATTGGTAAAGCAATTGAGGTTACAGAAGAGCAAATTGATATAGTAACAGCAATTTCTGGTTCAGGACCGGCATTTTTCTATAAAGTAATGGAAGACATGGCACGTGCAGGTGAAAAACTTGGATTAGATTATGAAAAATCACTTACATTAGCTGTTCAAACTGCTATCGGTTCTGCAAAAATGATTTTACAGCGAGGCGAAACACCTGTACAAACACTTATAGATAACGTAGCGACAAAGGGCGGCTGTACTTTTGTCGGAATTAGTGTAATGAACGAGGAAAATTCCGAAAAATTATTTTATGATGTTATTGAACAGACTACTAAAAAGGCCTCAGAACTCGGTAAATAAGCTATTTAACAACTTTATTCAAACCATGCGGTTTATCAACATTTCTATGCAAAGTTTTTGCTGTTTCAAGAGCAAGAAGTTGTGCTATAACGACTATGCAAAATGATTTGACAATTTTGCTTTCACAATTTATATCAATATGAAATTTAGGTTTAATTTTTTCATTTGAGCACCCAAGAATAAACATAGGCGGATTGTAATCTTCTTGAATCTTATGCAAATTTTTTATCGCAGTATAACTAAGTTCATTAACAGAAATATGAATAAATGCAGGTTTGTTATTTAAAATTGCAACATGCCCATGCATAAATTCACCTAAAATATTTGAATATACATTAATATAAGAAGTTTCTTTAATTTTTAATGATGCTTCTTTTGCAATAGCGTAAGAAATTCCATCCGCTGTTATTACAATATTTTTAAACTTTGATAAAAATTTTGCACATTTTTTTATTTGAGGCTGGAGTTCGTAAGTTTTTTCAATAAAGTTTGATAAATTTTTAAGTTCTTCAATATAAGGGGTAATATCAATACCTTTATGTGCAGCGTATTTTAAAACAAGCAAAGTACAGCATAACATTTGTGTAGTCAAAGATTTTGTTGCAGCAATACTTTTTTCTTCACCGGCACAACAATCGATTTTAAAATCAGATGCCTCCCAAATTGTAGAGCCTTTTTTGTTTGTAATACAAAGTGTGCGCATACCAAATTCTTTAGCTTTTTTAAGTGCAGAATTAGTATCAGAAGTTTCACCGGATTGAGTTATAAAAACATATAAAATATCATAATCATGAGGAACGGCAGATTTCAAAAGAAATTCACTTGAATAAATTGCACGCGCCTCAATATTTGCAATATTTCCGAACAAATCAGCTGCAAATCTTGCACAGTGATAAGAAGAGCCGCTTGCAACAAATACAATCTTTTGAATATCAGTAGGGACGTCAAAAAGTATATAATTATTGTCATTTACATGAATTTTCAATAAATTTTCGAGCACATTTGCCTGCTCAAAAATTTCTGTTTCCATGCTTGATTTTGGTTTACTAAACATATGCACCCACCCGGAAATCAAAGATTTCCACCCTCCCCTAAAGGGAGGGTACATTTTAATTAAGGATTTCTTTCATAAGGTCATTAACTGCTTTTGGATTTGCTCTGCCTTTGGTTTCTTTCATAACTTGTCCAACAAAGAAACCTAACAATTGAACTTTACCGGCTCTGTATTTTTCAACCTGATCCGGATTTGCATCAACTACTTTTTTACAAATTTCTTTAATTACACCTTCGTCTGAAATCTGGCTTAAGCCTCTGTCTTCAACGATTTTAGAAGCTTTTGTACCTTCTTTCATCATATCAATAATAATTTGTTTACCGATATTGTTTGAAATTGTATTTTTTTCGATTAAAGAAATCAACTCTGCAAGATTTTCAGGAGTCAATTTTGTATCAGTAATTTCAATATGTTCTTCTTTTAAATAAGCAGCAATTTCGCCCATAATAAAGTTTACGGCGATTTTTGCAGAAACACCTGTTTTTAAAACTTCGTCAAAGAATAATGCAAGTCCCATTTGTTCTACAATTACAGAGGCATCGTATTCGTTCAAGCCAAGTGACATATATCTTTCACGTTTTGCTTGAGGAAGTTCCGGCATTTTGTCTTTAATTTCCTGTACCCATTCTCTTGAAATTTTTAACGGCATCAAATCTGGTTCAGGGAAATATCTGTAATCGTGAGCATCTTCTTTACCTCTCATTGAACGGGTTTCACGAGAATTGTCATCCCATAATCTTGTTTCTTGAACAACTTGACCGCCTTCTTCAACGATTTCAATTTGTCTGTCAATTTCATATTCGATTGCTCTTTGAAGCGCAGAAAAACTGTTTACGTTTTTGATTTCTGCACGTGTCCCGAATTCCTTTGACCCTTTCGGCATAATAGAGATATTTGCATCACATCTCATAGAACCTTCTTCAAGGTTGCCGTCACAAACACCAATATAGCGAACTATATTACGCAATTCTTCCATATAGTTTCTTGCTTCTTCAGAAGAACGCATATCAGGTTCTGATACAATTTCTAGAAGCGGAGTTCCTGCGCGGTTTAAATCAACAAGTGAATAGCTTGAACCGGCAAGACCATCTGCCCCTGCGTGAACTAATTTTCCTGCATCTTCTTCCAAATGAGCACGCGTAATACCAATTCTTTTACCTTTTACATCTAAATATCCGTTTACACAAATAGGTTCATCGTATTGTGAAATTTGATAACCTTTCGGTAAATCAGGGTAAAAATATTGTTTTCTATCAAATTTACATCTTTCTGGAATTTCACAGTTTAATGCTAAACCTGTCAAAATACCCATATTAACAACTTCTTTATTCAATACCGGCAAAACTCCCGGCATACCTAAAGTAATAGGGCTTGTTTGCGAATTTGGTTCATGACCGAATTCACATCCATCCGGTGCAAAAATCTTTGACTTAGTTTTCAACTGAGCATGAACTTCCAAACCAATAACTACTTCATATTTATCTCTCAAGTCTTCCATAATTTCTCCTTATATTATTATGGAATAATCATACCACAAAAAATTTTATATTAAATTATTCAACCCCGGGAACATGAACATTGTAACGAACATCATCAAACTCTGACATATCATCATCAATATCTTCTTGAATAATTTTTTTAGCACCGCAAACTTTGAAATTCTTTATTATTGCATTATCCAAATCATCAGTAAACACCATTCTGCCGTTTACATATGTTATTTGAGAATGTTCATCAGATTTATCATCCAATTTTTCGACAAGTTCATTTTCTGAATTAGCAAGAATTGTACGCGTTACAGAATTCATAACATCAAAAATATAACGCTGGCGTGATGAAATATTGGTTTTGGAATTCGCGATAAGAGTTGAGGCTTTTTTCAATTCATCTAAAGATTCTTTATAATATTTTAAATGTCTTAATAAAACTGCAAGATTATAATGTGCTTCATAATTCATCGGAGAAAGTTCTATTGCTTTACAATAAGTTAACCCAGCTTCTCTGTAATCTCCAAGTAAATGCTGTGTTAAAGCGAGATTATATCTTGCATCATAATCCTTTTTCAAAATTTTACAAGCTTCTTTATAAGATTCCAAAGCTTTTAACAAAAATTGTCTTCTGTATTCGTAATCATAATCGAGATAAATAGATTTCTGTTTATAGGCTACCCCTCTATTATAATATGCCAGTCCCTTGTTCATTTTATAACTTTTTCTGTTGCTATACACAAATGGAATAGACAATAAATGTCTTTTGGTTTTAAGAATCTCGTTATATTGGTTAATTGCACCGTCAAAATCCCCAAGTTTTTCAGCCGAAACAATTCCATAATTCATTCTGGCAATCATCATTTTAGGATTATGTTCAAACGCCTGTTCATAAGCATCAACAGCAGAATAGTAATCTTCATAAACGACATAAATACTTCCAAGATTGTACCATGCCCCATAATGTTCCGGATAAAGTCTTACTGCACGATTGTAATTATCAATAGCTTTTTGAAGTTTCAATTGTTTATAAGCCTTATCACCTTTATGTACATAATACATGGCTCTTACTTTATCAAGCTGTTTGACAAAAAAAGCCGGATGCAAATACACTAATGCACCAATTGCTAAAATCATTAATAATGTAAATAATCCGGATAAAAACTTTCTCAAAACCTTACCTCACCAATATATTACACGTTTTAGCAAGATTGTGCAATACATCAAACAATATAAATTGTAACAGAATCTTAACATAATTTTTCTAAATTAAGCAATTTTTTAAATACAAATGTTTTTATATAAGTAAGGTAGGTTAAAAATTTAATTTGGAGGTTAGGTTATGACCGGCTACAATATGGCAGGTATGTACGGAATGTATCCGAATATCTATAATAATCAAATTGCTATGAACGATCTTTCCGGCATTGATTTGTATAGTCCAACAGGCTTGGGAATGGATCCAATGCTAACAATGAATGGCAGCATATTTGGCGGCGGTATGATGGGTGCTTATCCGATGACACCACCAATGATGGGTGCAATGGGCGGAACATCAATGGAAGACTATTATAAAAATTATGAAAAATATCAAGATTTCATGATTAATAGTCAAGTCCGACAGCAGCAAAAATGGAGAAATGCAGATCTTCAACTCTCATCACCTCAAGAAGGTATACAAGAACAAGCAAAATTGCTTCATGACAAAATTATAAGAAATGAACAACAGCAAATACTTCAAGCTTATGCACAATATAAAGAAAGCGTAAGAAGTATGTATGGCGATGCTTCTGAAGAACAAATTGCCAATAGAGCAAACGCTTTGTATGCACAAATGAGCGGCGGCAAGACTATAATAGATGATTTGCGCGAACATGGCAGAGATTCATTCACTCAAGGCTTCTTGCAAACATTAACTTTAGGTATAGCTGACAAAAAGACTGCTGAAGAAAATATTTCAGAATTAACCGGTCAACCTGTCGGCAGACAAGAAAAAGCCATGAAGTTAGCCGGTAATGTTATAGGCGGTGCATTATTCGGCGGAGCTGCTTTCTTAGGGGCAAATCAATTATTTAAAGTAACTAAATTCTGTGCTAAAAGTAAAACAGCCTGGGGTATTTTAATCGGTGCAATAGCCGGTCTGGGCGCAACTTTAATGACTTCTAAATAAATTTTCCAAATGTGTGTAGTGTAGAAAAAGTGTGTAGTGTAGTAATTTTAAGGCTGATTTATCAGCCTTTTTTATTGCATGAAAAAAGACCTCTTTCGAGGTCTTTTATACACTTAGTTGCTCGCGATTAACGGGTCTCCGGCTCTGCTTGTCTTGCTTGTCAGCAAGCCAACTCCAGCCTGCGCCCTCAGCTCGCAATCCGCTATAATTTAGAAGCAACCATTCTTGTAGTTTCAGCCAAACGAGTTGAATAACCCATTTCGTTGTCATACCAAGAAATGATTTTAACTTGGTTTCCGCCCATTACACGAGTTAATAAAGCATCAACTGTTGATGATTGTGAAGTTCCAACATAATCTGAAGATACTAATGGTTCTTCAGTGTAGCAAAGAACATGTCCGTCAGCACCTTCTTTTAATGCTGCGTTAACTTCTTCAACAGTAACATCTTTACCTACTTCAAATACAACGTCTACTAAAGATACGTCTGGAGTAGGAACTCTCATAGCGAAACCGTCCAATTTACCTTTTAATTGAGGTAATACAAGAGCTACAGCTTTAGCAGCACCTGTTTTTGTAGGAACGATATTCAAAGCGCCTGCACGAGCACGACGAGGATCTTTGTGTCCAGCATCTAAGATTCTTTGGTCACCAGTGTATGAGTGAACTGTAGTCATCAAACCTTTTACGATACCAAATTTTTCGTCAATAACTTTAGCAACAGGTGCCAAACAGTTAGTTGTACAAGATGCCATTGAAATTACATTGTGTTTTGCAGGATCATATTCATGATCGTTTACACCTAAAACAATAGTTTTATCTTCATTTGTAGCAGGAGCTGAAATAATAACTTTTTTAGCACCAGCTGCAATGTGAGCTTTTGCTTTTTCAGCATCTGTGAAGAAACCTGTTGATTCAACAACAACTTCTACACCCAAATCTTTCCAAGGAAGATTTGCAGGATCTTTTTCAGCGAAGAATTTAATTTTTTTACCGTTAACGATAATACCTTCTTCATATGCTTCTACTTCACCGCAGAATTTACCCATAACTGAGTCATATTTAAAAATTCTTGCTGCATCTTCTGGTTTCAAACCAGGGTCATTGATAGCAACATAATCAATCTCATCAAAGATACCTTCTCTGATTGCTGCTCTTAAAGTGTTTCTACCGATTCTACCGAATCCGTTAATAGCTACTTTTACCATAAGTGTTTCCTTTCTTTTGTAAAAACTCTCACATGCCATATATAGCATTAACATAAAAACTAATCAAGAGGTTATGAACTTTTGAATAATTAAGAAATAATTAATTACATTTTGTTTTAGTATACCAATTTAATTCATCGCGGCAACGTATATAATCCATATTTTTATTTTGCAGAACCCATGCCGTACATGCCCAACCATAACCTAAAATATTATCTTCTGTTGCCGGTTTACAATAACTCCAATTATATGTATTTCGTTTCGGATTTAATTTTCCTTCTGGTTCAAGATAATCATCATAAATATAAAAAGCGAAAATATCTACTCCATTTCTATTTGGCTTAGCTTTTCCGTTTAAATCAACTAGAATCTGTCCATCAGGAAAAATCGCTTCTTTTGAATTTTGTCCGAAAAAAGTCAAAACCATGCCATCAGATAAAGCAAGTGAATAACTACTAATATAATAAGTGTGCCTCAATTCATTTCCTAAATAATCATGATTTTTACCATCAAAACATTTATGTTTTGTAGTAGAAGATGATGCTACACCGCAATCTTGTGCAACATTTAAATATGGTTTCATTTTTTCCATAAATATCTGGGATGCACGTATTCGATCACTATCTCCCAACCCCCAATCTTTAGAAGAACCGTTTTCCTGAACAGCGAGCTTATAAGCTGTAGATAAAATAGAATAGGCTTTTTCAAGTTTTGCAATAAAACATTTTTCTTGATACTTTTGAACTAACGGAGCAATAGTCAAAACCGCCACAACACCGATAATGCCGAGAGTGATTAGGACTTCAGCCAAAGTAAACCCAAAGTTTAATTTAACCTTCCGGCAGGGTGAAAAAACCTCCGCCAGAGTGAACCCATATTTTACCCTCTCTCTTTGTGAGAGGGTTGAATTTGTTAGTGAGCGATACGCGAACTTACAAATTCGGGAGAGGGTATGGGTAAGGGTCTTATTAGTTTCTAAGACGTTAAGACGATAGGTCGATAAGTTCTTATCGTGCTTCGCATATATTATTTCCTTCTCCCCAATGGTGGGAGAAGGTGACACGAAGTGTCGGATGAGGGGGATGGTCTGAGATGCTGAAACG
>CATLEG010000053.1 GCA_949915775.1 uncultured Candidatus Melainabacteria bacterium
GGATTAAGGGGGATTTTATAAATTTTTCAATATATCATTACAAACTTCTTCAAAATTTTTATTTACATCAATATTAGTATACCTTAATACTTTTAAACCTAAATTTTTTAAATATTCGTCTCTTAGTTCATCTTTTTTCATGGCAATGTCTTCATAATGTTGACCGCCATCCAGTTCAATTACTATTGCAGCTTTTAGAGAGTAGAAATCAACAATATAATCTCCAATTACTTTCTGTCTTAAAAACCTAACACTGCAAGAGCGCAAAAATTGATACCAAAGTTTGCGCTCTTCGTTAGTCATATTATTTCGCAAATTTCTTGCCAAAATTTTTAAATTCGGATTATATTTTAACATAAAACCCTCTGGTACTTCGTACCATCTCCCTTACAAGGGAGATTTTAATTTCCTTTTGTAAATCAAATATTTTAACACTAAACCCTCTGTCACTTCGTGACATCTCCCTTACAAAGGGAGATACTATTTTTCACCCCCTTTTGTAAAGGGGGATTAAGGGGGATTTTAATCTGCATATTGCTGCATAATTTCAAAAGGTTTTTCGGCAACTTTTAGGGTTTCTTCGTCAATAATTCCTCTTTTTAATTCAGAGAAAGTTGCTTTTTTAGAATTAAATTTCTTTTTTAAAAATTCGTATGAAATTTTTGGGTCACATTTATCGCCACAGGTGAATAAATCAACTGCCGCATAACCAAGCTCAGGCCAAGTATGAATTGCTAAGTGGCTTTCTGAAATAATTACAACGCCTGATACTCCATAAGGGTTAAACATATGGAAACATTTTTGGACAATAGTAGCACCACATTCAAGGGCGGCATCCACCATGTACTTTTCTACTTTATCAATACTATTCAATGTGTTAGGATCACATTCAAAAAATTCTGCTAAAACGTGTTGTCCAAGATGGATTTCTTTTTTGCCGTTTTCTTGAAACGCTGTGAAAGGTGATGTTATTGCCAATTCATGTGCCTCCTTATAAATGTATATTTTCTACTACGATTAACATATTACAATAAAAATCAGAAAATTTGTAATTTTTACACTTAAAAACAAAATTTTTACAAATCTTATCAAATTAATATGCCGTAAAATCAAAAATATTGTATCATTCAAACGGGTTATTTTTATTAATATTTTTTAACAATTAATATAATTATGTGCTAAACATTGTAAATACTTTTTCAACACCTTTACTAATCAAATTTTTAACAGTATCAAATTCCGTTGTTAATGCTGAAATTTCAGTATCAAGATTTTTCATCTGCAAATCAAGTGTTTCTTCTTTATAATTCAATTTACTCTTTGTATAATTATATTCAGCCTCAGCTTGAGCAATAGCTTCATCATCTGCGACTTCAGCAACATAACCTATTAATGAATATGGTCCCTGATAGAAATAACCGTCTTCTCTCAAACTTGAAATAAACAATTGACCATTTTTCAATCCATGAGTTAAATATTCTTTATCATTAACAAGTTCCATCTTATTTTTATCAGCACAAGCACCTTGCTGACAAATCTGGTTATACAACATATTATAAAAATCTGTCACCAAATCTTCTTGTTGTATCATACCATCAGTATTTGCTAGCATAAAATGATAATTCAAATCATCTGTTGCATATTTACTTTTTTTAGATTCTTTATTAATTATAAATGGAGTATCGCTCCATCCATCTAAAGATACTGCGAAGTTAGTTAAAAAAGTTTTTAATAAGTTGGTCAAACTTAATGAATATAATTCAGTACTTGTTACAATCTGATTAGAATCTTGAGATGCATTTGCAAGGTTAACAACATTACCGCCTTTACTAATAGGAGCATTTTGCAAACAATCAGATTTTGTTAACTCGAATGCTTGTTGTAATGCATCTGCTGATGCTGTATCAACATTTAAACCTTTATAGGTACCTGCCGGAGCATTATAACCGAGAACTGTTGCAAATTGTTTTAATATTTCTTCTGCTGCGCCGCCGTTTGACGTATATAATCCATTATCAGTACCCCTGTAGGTTATTTCATATTTGCCGGTTAAGATATCACCAATTGTAAGTTTTTTCATTTCCGCTTCAGTAACTGCTGAACCGCTTTTTGTAATTACATATTGACCTTTAGATAATTTTGTATTGTAATTTAAAACATTTAAATTACTTCCTGTTACTTTTTTAGGTGTTATTTCTCCTGTGTTTGCATCAACATTTGCAAAAAGGTCAATAGTATTAAGTTTTAATCCGTAGACAAAATCATCTTTTTTATTAATAACTTTACCAGTAGAATCAACTACATTAGAAGGATAAGTAACTTTTTTTGTATAAGTTGCAAATGCAGTAGAATTTAAGCCGTTAACATTTGTTTTATCAAATACTTCGCCGCCAAGACCAGATTGCGTCCAGCCGATATTTTTATTATTTTTTACAATATTTGCATTTGATAAAAGAATTGAATTATTTTTAACTAATTCATCAATAAATTTGTCGCGTCCAGTTTTTGAAGGATGTATACTACCGGAAGCCGGAGTTCCATCTGCATTAATAATACCTGCTTTTTGAGCAGCATTAAACATAGTAGAAGTAAGTATAATTTTACCTTGAGTATCAGTAACAAGGTAAGGATCAAACTCATTTATAGCAGTTGGCTGCATTAATAAATCGTAAGATAAATCATAAGTATCAGTGTGATCATCCCATACAAGTTTTGTAGCAGAAAGACCTTGTTGATAATCTTTTGCAGCTTTCTGTAAATCACGAGTAACAGAAAGTTTTTCCTGTGCAATCTGCATAGATTGAAATTCACAGTTCATTTTTCGTGATGTTATGGCTAAAAATCTTGCTTGTGAAGCCGCCAGTCCCATGATTTTCCTTTCTGTATAACTTAGTAATCTAGTATTCGTTTTAACGGCATTTTTTATATAAAACTTTAGTAAAATACTAACTAAATGTTACAATAGTTAACATTATTTCAAATCAATAAGCAAATCATATATTTTATCTATTTTTTCTTTTACTTCAGAAAATTGTTCTTTTAAATCAACAAAACTAATTTTACTTACGAATTTTTCCTCTATTTCTTCCATAATTTCACGATGTTTTTTCTCCAGTTGTTCCGGAGTTACAAATATTTTTTGCTGTACAAAAAACATTAATATAACAATAATAATTGGAGAATATTCAATAAATTTTTCCATAATTTTTCCTTTCATTAAGTGCCCTCTCTCTTTGTGAGAGGGCAGAATTTCGCCTTTGTCAGAATGGGAAAGGCTGAAATTCGGGAGAGGGTTACAATGTTATCGGCCAATAAAAATCTACAAGATAAGAGGCGGCATCCATTGGGTGCGATAAGAATTTTAATTCTTTTGACTGTTTTATTTGACTGTATGTCGGAATATCTATACGTGAAGATCCTTCTTTATATCTCAAATTATAAATATTATATAGAAGTTTTTCACATTTTTTATCAACAAAAAGACAAATTTCACCATCTGCTGAACGGACTTTGGAATTAAATGCCATAATCCGGTTTTTTATTGGCGGATTAAAGGCTTTTATCTGAATTTCAACATCATAACCGTATTGAAGGAGTTTTTTCTTTATAATAACGTAATTTGTATATTCGCTTGTACAGCTTCTGTTATCACCGGAAGCATCACCATTTATAATAACTTTACCTTTATGTGCCGGATAGCGCCTGTAAAATTCTTCACAAGCCTTCGCTGTTGTTGTATTTTCCATTGCAATTTCATCAAAATAAAAAACTTTGTCATCAGTTTTATGCGCAAAAACCCAGCACATAGGATCCACGTTAAAATCACAAGAAATATGTAAATCCATCTCCGGCTGATATGTAATATTTTTTATATTTGCATCAGTAAAATCTTTCACTACCAGCCCGTTATTGTATTCACCATTCTGGGCAAGTACAAAAATATTATAATATTTTTCATCATATATTTTTTTCAACTCATCACAAAATCCGTCTGGTAAATAAATATTTTGAGTAGTAGGCGCAGAAATTAATCTGTAGTTTAAAGCAGGATTTTCTACAAAAGTTTTATAAACCCATCCTCTTTGCATTTCAGGATTTGTGTGCCCAAAAATCCGGTGCCTAAAATTTTTCCAGGATTTTTTAACTTTCTGACGCATACGGCTTAAAAGCATTTTAAAAGTATCATAAGGAATATCAGACATTTCCTCAATTTCAACAAACCCTAAATTTAAAGATTTTAATTTATTTGGTTCATCAAAATGTCTAAATAAAATTTCAGACCCGTTTTTAAATGTAAGTTTTTGTAATGAGGCTGACCATTCATAATCAACACCTTCAATAAACCCAAAATTTTCAAGATGTTCAAAATAAGTTTGCAACGTTGTATCGCGAACTAAAGTATAAGTTTGAGCTCCAACAAGCCCTCTAATTCCGGGATATTTTAAAGCAAGTAGAATTCCAAGTAACGAACCGGAAAACGTTTTTCCTGACCCGTATCCCCCTTGATAAACAGCAACATCTAAACTGTAATTATGCGGAATTTCCAAAAACTCCCGCTGTGCTTTTAATAATTTATATAACATTTCCCCCCTCTTACAATAAAAATTGCTATAAAATTTATCTACATACGTAAAACTAATCTTTAATTAAAACATGGTTCTGCAACAATATTTCCAAACATTAAAGCAAGCTGAGTTTGCATATAAGTGTGTTTAAATGCATCGGCTTCATTATTCCAAGTAGAATTATTCATTCCAATTTCAAAACCATATTTTTTTTGGTATTTAATCGTGTCATGTATCATTCTGTTGCTAAACAATTTTTCAGGATTTAAACTATACTTACCATTTCTATCTTTATATTGTTCCATATTTTTTCTCCTTATGTTAATATTATTATGTGAAAATTAAAAACCTTATAAGTTCGAATATACTTTCTTTATTTGGAAATATCACCATATTATTCATTATTTATTATATTTTTATTGAAAAGCAAAGTGATTCAAAAGCTTTTGTATATAATGAATTTATAGCACTTATTTGTTATTACTTTTTTTATTTAATTATTATCGTTTTATTAATTTTAATACTAGTTTTTGAAGCAGTTTTAACAAAAAAAAATAAAAATCTTATCAATACTAAAATAAAAAATAATATTGTAAAAGTCATTTATAAAGTATTTTTCTTTACCGGCTTTACTTTTTCAATATTAAATTTTATAGCAATTTCGCTCTATTTAATATTATGTTTTATAATCGGATTAAGTAATCATCTTAAATAAAGGTGTCATTACGACACCTTTTTATCATCCAATAAAAAATTATTTGCGTTTTCTATTCCGTATTGTTCAAGCGCAAATTTAAAGCATTCAAGCCAGTCTATTTTCTCCTCAACTTCTGGAACTTGAGCAAATGATTTTACTACTTCAAAAAGTTCTTTCAAACGAAGTTTCCTTTCAAATGAGGCTTTTCTATCACCGTAACGGTAAATATAATTCGCGTTTCTTACCTCATCATCAATTTCCAGAAAACTTGTTCGACCTCTGTCATTTACTCCTATTAATTCTCTGCCGAGTTTGAAATATGAAATTATTTCTGCTGTTTTTTCAACCATCGGCACAATAATTTTTCTGTTTATTGCATCTAATAACATATTCAAACGAGCCTCCTGACCGCTTACTGAATAATTTAATTCTGTAGCAGTTCTTTGAGCTGCCTGTAAATTCCCTGCCATATTTTTGAAAATACCTGTTGCACTTTCAATAGTTGATTTAAAATAATTTAAGAAATCCCAGCCTACCATTGCTTTATCAAATGATAAAGGTGTTGGTGCTGTTGGCATTAATGCAGCATCATATTCTATAATTTTACCCGGTCTTACATCCTGCTGACCTTTAAAACAACCTTTCGGAGCCAGATATGGCGGATTCATCATCAATGCAAGTGCATCAATTTGTTTATTTAATATGGTCGATGCAAGACTATTTAAAATTAACGCAACTCTTAATGGTGAAACTCCTCTATGGGTTATTGGAGATTCTATAATGTTTGCGTGAATAAAAGGATTTATCACAAATGGGTTGCTTTCAAATCTTATAATTTCACGACGTGCTGCAACTACAATTAACCAATTTTTTAACAATCTTCCATCTGCGAGTTCTATATCACCCCAGAATTCCAATATCTCAATTTTCTTCCCATCAACAGCTCTATCGTCTGCATGTTTATGTTTTTTACCTGCCACCACTCCTTTCAAAATTTCCAATTTTCTATCATCCAGCAAATTATTTGATTTATCACAAAAAAGTTCATCAACAGTAGCATAAGTTCGATAAATTTTTGCACATTTATCCCAATTATCACGATTATTTTTGTCAAAAACAAAATCTTCTGATTTTATATGTCTAACTTTTGCGTTATCATAAATAACTTTTTCATCAACTACAAATCCTTTTTTGTTTGGATTTGCAATTTTTTCTTCAATAGTTTGAACTCGCCTTGTAGATTTAAATTTAGTTTCCCAGCCGACAAAAAGTGTGCATTCACCGGTTTCTACAATTCCATCTATAACTTTTTCAATTTCATTTTCGATATTCATTTGTTCAAAAGTATTTACGAGCATTGCTTTCTGTCTGTTAGCAAAGTTTTGAGTTTGCGGTGTTGTGCCCGAAACATCAAACATAGCATCAGGATGCGAATATAAATTTTCACTGATATGCGATTTTAAAGTTTGTGCCAATTCATAAATATCCGGTAATTCAACTTTACTATCCCATCCGTTTACTGTTGGAACATCTGTATTATAAATTGCATCCCGAACCAGCTTCATATCCGTAAGCTGTATGCTTCTGTCATCATTAAACAAGTCATATTTTTCGCAAATACTACTTGTTAAAAACTTTTCATCAATTTCTGATAAATTTTGTGTTAAATCTTCTGTTTCAACGTACATTTTTGACTCCTTTTCTAATTATTGAATACACTTCAATATCTTGTAATCTGTTATTTCTCAATGTTTCATCTTTCAATAGTGCTTCTTTTTCAAAACCTGCTGATTTTAAAAGCGTTTTTACCCGAAAATTTTCAGGATAAATCAACGCTTTAATCTTTTTAAATCCATAGTGTTCAAAACAAAAATTTAAGAAAATTTTCGCACAAGTTTTTGTATAATCGCCCCAATAGCGTTTATCAAAGCAGGTAGTCAATTCTGCACTGTGAAACCTTTCTGCATCTCCAATAATATTATCAAGATAAACAAAACCGCTTACGATATCTTCTTCTACAATCACAAAAAACAAAGTTCTTTGAACAAGATCAAAAAAGTAATCATAAACTGGTATATTATTTTGTGCGTAATCATCATCCAAAAATTTTGAATATTTTATGTATAAAAATAAAGCCTGCTCAAAATAAGCAGGTTTTTCAAACGGATTTAAAAATTTAGGCATTTAACATTCCACCTTCTCAAACTTTATATAAGCATCATCTGTTGTAAATGCACTTAGTTCACCTTTCTGCATCTTTTCTCTTATCGCATTTTGAATCCCGATTAATGCCTCAGCCTGAACTCCATTAATAAATGTTTCATTCATTGATTTACGGTTAAAATACCTGTAAACAGCGTTTTTTGAAAAAATTTGATTTGCCGGAACATCTTTGATATCCGTATAAATCTTTTTTTGCGGTTTTTCTTTTGATTTTTTCAAATCACTCATAAATTCACGTTCAATCTTCATTTTGATTAAATCGTCTAAAGATGCATTATTCAATAGCATCTCTTCTGCATCGTTTCCTTTCATTTTTTTACCCTTTCTGTCGATTTTGGTTCGACTTTTTATATTCTTGTCTGTCGCTTACGCTCCCCTTTTTACCCTTTCTGTCGATTTTGGTTCAACTTTTTATATTCTTGTCTGTCGCTTACGCTCCCCTTTTTACCCTTTCCGACAGTTACTGTCATATTTGTTATACTTTGGTTAGTCACTCACTTTCATATTATTTTGAGCAAAGCAAAGAATCTCTTTCATCACAACTAAACCGCCTTTAAAAGCGGTTTAATTATTTTATTTATCCTAAATTTTTATTATTTGTCTGTTAATATCCTTATGTGGAAAATATCTCTCTTATCTGTCGTTCCACCTATACTCAAAGCTGTTTCTTCATATGGTTCAAAACCTAAATAAATACTAAAAAGCATTTCATTTACATTCATTCCTTCTCGAAAAGGTATGGGCGGTACTGATAAAATTATTTCTTTGACTTTTCTATTAAAATATTCATTTTGATATGTACTAATTTTCATATCTTTTATTTCGCCATCACGCGTTATGACCAGTTTATATGATGCTCCCATATAGCGCAACCGAAACATCCGTTTGGCTTCAAGAGCTTTTTTCAATTGCGCGGCATAATCTTCCATATATCCCCAATAAATAGGATTTGTTTCTTTAGTTATTGCATAACCACACCCATTTGGCGGGATTTCTTCTCCAAAACTTAACGGACAAAATATTAATAACATTAAAATTAATAACAAGATTTTTTTCATTGTCTAATTATATAGACTAAATTTTTTATTGTCAAACAGATGTTATTCGTCTGTAATATCCTCGTGCATTTCCGCCATTTCCTCTATATAATGAGCGAGGAATATAAGAAGAAGGAAGTATTTGTCTATTCTTTAATCTTTCATCTATCTCAGGTTCTAACAAGGCAAATAATTTTGAATCCATTTGAGCAATATCTTCTCTTGTAATTTCTGCATCTGAAATTTTATCAAGAAACAACTTGTTACGTTTTTTATATTCTTCAACGGGAAGTGATTGCATACAATTGCCCATATTTTTTATACTATGTGATTGAATAGAACCAAATGGAGTTGTTGACATAAACTGATTTTGAGTCGAAGGTGTTATATAAGTTTTACCAACATTAGCATGAAGTTTTGATACAGGATCGTGTGCATCGCGGTAATTTATTACATTACTTGTATCAACACCTTCAGGCAATCTGCGTTTGTGCACCCCAAAACCATTAAAAGTGTATGTTTTGAATCCATTATCCAGTCCAACATTAGTTGCTTCAAACGCACCTTCTGAATGGCCAAGAGATACTGTATTTTCCGGAGTTAAACCATAATCGCCAATCATCTTTTTTGCAAATTCTCTTGCTTTTTTGTTTTGCGCATTATCACCAGTTATGCCCATTTTTAAATTAGCTCCCCAATCTTTCCAGCCGCCTAAAGATTTTAAAGATGGTCTTTCTGTCCCAGCATAAGCTAAAGCATATTTACCATCTTTCTCATAAAGTACACCTTTAAAATTACTTTTTGGATCATAGTAATTATCCTTCACCTTCCAACCATCCAAAGCTTCTTTTCCATATTCTTTAGTTTTGGACATTGCATCTGCCTGTTCACACAACTGTTTATATACATTTGAATTTGCATGTAACAGTTTTTCTTCTTCTGTAAGTTCGTATTCTCCTAATTCTGGCTTTTTAAACGAAAAATTACTTTTAAATTTAAATCTAACCATATTTTCTCCTTTCTTTTCATTACAACTAAACCGCCTTTTCTAAGGCGGTATACTAAAATATCAATTATATTGTTATAACTATTTATATTTTTTTATCAATTAAAATTTTAAAAATTCCATCTTTAACAACTCTTGGAGGGAATTTGTCTAATTCATATTCATCATAATATTTATTTGTAGCAAATACTAAATCAACATTCACATAATCTTTATTCATACCATCATAAAATTTTGGGGGTAAATTAGATTCTATAAGTTTTTGTAATTTTTTAGCATTCATAGGTGAATTTGTTAAATAATCAATTTTTATATCATGAATACTGCCATCTCTATATATCTTATATTTAAAGCCAACAAAAATATTTATACGATAGAATTTAATTCTATCAAAGTTTTCCCCTAATATATTTATATAATCATCAAAATATTTATAATAAACAGGATTGTCATAAGGGTTAAACATATGATGATCATCCAACAGTTCTTCCGCTGATACATTAACAATATTTAATAAAAGCACAGTTAATACTAATTTACATAAAAATTTTATCATTATTAATATACCCCTTTTGAAAAATGGATTTTGTAATAATCTCCCCAAATATTTCCCGGTATTCCACCTCCATAGCCGCCATATGTTTGTACAACTTCCAATTCCACTTTTATTTGATCATCCATACCATCAAGCAACGGAGCCGGCGAAAAATCTAAAATAAAGTTTCTAACATAAGCATCAAATTCATCATTTACTATAACTACCGGTGTAACATCCGAAATACTACCATCTTTATGAATTATAAATCTGTAAATACTGTACAATCGTTTATCTGAATATTTTCTACCTGAAAATTTAACTTTTTTAGTATCAAAATTTTCTTCTAAAAATCCAAGATATACACCCATATAAGCATCTAAAATACTTTTTTTATCTAATCTATGAATACAAATATTACCCATAGAAGTATCATATGTTTTTAGACAATGAGGGGTTTTGTCTGCTTCAACTTTTTGACTAAAACTTAGAGACATTAACAAAAACAATAAGATAAATTTTTTCATACAAATATTCTATCAAAAACATATTTTTTGTAAATTTATATCTTACTGTCATCCAGATTTGATATTGTTATAATTTTTGCCTGTTTATATTCCTCCGGTTGATAAGAATTAAATCCAAGGTATTTACAAAGGCTCTCCAGTGCTTTTAATCCGGCAGAGGTATCACGTAACTTTCTTTTACCGGTAAAGCATCCTTCTTTATCAAGGATATCTTCTTCTTCCAGTGAAAATTCCGCTATTTGTAAAAGTTTTTGGATTACATAACCTTTATTTACACGTAATGATGCAATTTGTTCATTCAATTGATGTTTAATTTCTTTAATAATTAAAGGTTTTGATAATAATTGTGAAGATATTACTTTTAAGTCTTTTGACTTATAACCGGCCTGTTTAGCAGCCGATTCTCCACTCAAAGTCTTTATATATTCACTTACGAATTTTTTCTGTTGTTGTGTTATTTGTTTCATAATTGTGTAGTTTTCGTTACAATTTTGCCCGTAATTTGTGTTTTATTGAAATAGATTGTATAATATACATGCTATTTATATTTCGGCTAGTGTAAATCTTAACAGGAGGGGAAAATGAATTTTAAACTTCCTGTTTTTTTTGCGAGCGTGCCGCTCGACCCACCACATTGGACATTGTATAAATTTTACAGATTTCGATATCGCGTTTTTCAATTTAATTGCGAGCGGTACCATTTAACGCGAGCGGTACGTAGTTACATTATAATTTTATCTTCTATGCATTTTTACAGATGGGATTTCATCTAAACTTGCCGAAATTTTTGAGCGCATGTTAGCAAGTGCGTCTTTATACATGCTTAACCAATAACTAAATCTTATATGCTGAGGATTACCTTTTAATCTCATACATGCTCCGTAAACAAGAATCGGTTCTGCAAAAATATCCGGAATTAATGAGGAATCTTCTGCATCTTCCAAAAATAATTTTTCCTTACCTTCTGAATTTTTTGCACAAAATCTCGTAAAATACAAAACTTCTATATTCTTTTCTTGGTTAAACATTGGAAATAAAATTTTGTCATTAAATAAACTATATGTATTTAATGGTTGAGAATTTATAAAAAATTTCTCATAATCTTCAAAAAACTCATATTTTTGACCATCTATAATAATTGATTCTATTCGGCCATCAATAGTATTTTCTATTTCTGAAGTATTTTTAGGCAAAACAATTTGTTTCTTCCGTTGTAAAAAGTTCCATCTATCTGATGTACAGATTTCTGTATTTAATGTATTAATTATATTTTTTAATTTTTTATGTTCATTTTTTGTTAATTCTGAAAATGTGCTTACTTGTTTATAATTTAATTCAACAAGACATTTATTAATAAGTTCCAAATAGTTCATTTTTTTACCCTTTCCGTCAATCTTGGTTCGACTTTTTATACTATTGTCAGTCGCTTTCGCTCCCCCTTTTACCCTTTCCGTCAACCTTGGTTCAACTTTTTATATTCTTGTCAGTCGCTTTCGCTCCCGCTTTTACCCTTTCCGTCAACCTTGGTTCATCTTTTTATATAAAATTTGATTTTTTAATTTAACAAAAAAATCTCTTGCTTTTTTGTTAACTTTTCTGATAACAGAAATACTGTTATCTTTACATACTCTGGTTAATTGAACTACAGTATGCCCGCAAACAGGACATTTACTTAAAATATCAACTTCACACATAGTAAAATTTTCCTGAGGCACAATACAATAAGATCTGGTCTTATGTAAGGCACCGCAGCAATGAATATACCCCATACTACCTCCGGTAAACAGTCTTGCCATCTAAGGGCGTGAACCTTAACCACATTTTCAGTATAACTCACTTTAAAATTTTGAAAAGTCCCCACTTCAATACATATGAAACCATATCCATGTTTTCATGGATAACGATTAATCCTCTAATTCATCTTTTAGAGAATTTTACTTAACACATAATTCACAACACATTTGACATGCCCCAAAAACCTTTGCTGCATGCAGGTTTTTTCTAAAACATCTATAATGCGGAAGGTTAAATACATCTTTTAATGGCAAATCCTTAACATTTCCAATCTTTTGAGACAAACATGGATACACATCTCCAGCCGGAGTAATCATCATATTAGAATACGGATACATACAGGGTTTGTAAATCTCTGAAATCGCTTTGTCAGCCGGTGTATTAAAAAATTCCTCAATTTTTTCAAGCGGATTTTTTGAATATTCAAATTTTGGCGACCAACGAATTTGAACCTTTGAATTTTTACTCAAACTTTCCAATTCTTTATAAACCTCTTTAAAATGCTCCATATCAAAATATTTTTGAATAGGATAATTTTCATTAAATTCTGGAACAAAACTGTCAAATAATACAGAATTTTGTTTCAAATTATTGTTTCGTAAAAACGAAATCGATAAAAAATTAAATTTCATTTCATCACACATTTTATAAAGTTTAACTATATCATCAAGATTATTTTCAAGAATGATTGTTTTAATATCAACCATTGGACGTCTGGGGCGGGAATTCATATTATCAAAATTTGTCATAATTTTATCCCAAATCCCATCTTTAGCCCTGTTAATATCATGATTTTTACCATAACCGTCAAGAGATACAGACAAAAGCATCATTTTACTTTTAATAAATGCATTAATAATTTCGTCATTAATCAGAATACCATTTGAAACAACATTTAATTTTCCAAATGTTTTCTTCGCGGTTTTCATCAAAATATCTATAAAATCTTTGCGAATTAAAGGTTCTCCGCCAACCAGCGTAACAAAAGAATAAAAAGGAATTTGTTCAATTATATTAAACCATTCTTCTGTCGTAAGTTCATTTTTGTTACGGTCTTTTCCAACATAACAATACGGGCATTGCAAATTACAATGATAAGTTAATTCAAAAAAATATCTTAAAGGCATAGGAGCTTTCCCGCTTCTGTCATTATAAGCAGGAAGTGCATATAAATTTCTGCCAATATCAAATAAATTAGACAAATTAACCATCATTACCCGCCAATTAAAATTAAACTAACCCAAATTACAAGAATCCCTGATATAATGCCAATTAAAGATTGATGCCAATCGCCATATTCTTTTGCAAGCGGCAGCAAAGTATCAAAAGAAATATATATCATTATTCCGGCAACGGCCGCCATTAAGGCTCCAACCAAAATTTGCGGCAGCAATGCACCAAATAAAAACATTCCAACAAGTGCCCCAATAGGTTCTGTAATTCCTGAAAGAGCCGCATACAACATTGCATAACGTTTTTTACCCGTAACATGATAAATCGGCAAAGCAACAGCAATACCTTCCGGAATATTATGAATAGCAATAGCAAGTCCTACAGACAAACCTAATGTAATATTCTGTGTTGTCGTAAAAAATGTCGCCATACCCTCAGGAAAGTTATGTACACAAATTGCAACAGCCGTAAATAAACCTGCGCGTTTAATTTTATAATTATGTTTAGCCGGCTTATCCGGATGTAAAACATCTTCTTCATCAATGTGATCCGGCAAGAAATAGTCAATTAAAATTGCAATAACAAGTCCGATAATAAAACCAGCATAAGCAATCCATTGATAATCTTGAGGGAAATTAACAGCCAAAAGTTTTTCAGCTTCGGGCAGCATATCAGTAAACGAAAGAAAAATCATAACTCCCGCAGAAAACCCTAATCCAACAGATAAAGCTTTCAAGCTATTTTTTTTGACAATAAAAGCAATTCCACCGCCAATAGCAGTAGCAAGCCCTGCAAATAGGGTAATTAACATAGCTGGCACAAAATTTTGCGGTAAATTCATATAACTTTCCTTCCGCAAAATATTGTATCATAAACAATTTTAAATATTAAAATTTAATTGGATAATTATCGGGGATTTTCCATCCATTCAACTGAATAATTCTAGAACAGCATTTGTTCGGAGCGGCAAAACAGCCGTCGATTGCTCCTTTAATATTGCTACAACCGTAAGCAGGATGTGTATATAAACTATTATTAGTCATATTACAATAGGGTTCTACTGCTTTATTTTTATGATTTATAAACATAGGATTATCAGGTGCTAAAATAAAAGAAAAGCAGTTTTTACCGTTGTGTTGCTTAGTTCTGTTATTAATTATACTTTCATCTAAAATTAAATTAAAATTATCAATCCCATATGCAAGTATACTGCCATCAGTTAAATAAATACAGGTATAATTTAGGACACCACATTTTTCTATTTTTGTATATTTAATATAGGGTATAAGATATGTTTCGGCCCATTGACGTCTTGTTTCTTCTGTATTACTTGCTACGGGTGAAGGTATATTTTTAAATTCACCAAAGTCTATTTGTGCCAGAACAAAAGCCTGATTTATTTCAGAATAAAAATGTTTTAATTTAGTTTCAACAACATGTTTTCTGTAATTTGAAATAAGTGTAGGAATAGTCAACGCCGCCACAATCCCGATTATGCCAAGGGTGATTAGGACTTCTGCTAGAGTAAATCCAAAGTTTAATTTAACCTTCCGGCAGGGTGAAAAAACCTCTGCCAGAGTAAACCCATATTTTACCCTCTCTCTTTGTGAGAGGGTAGAATTTGTTAGTGAGCTAAGTGCGAACTTACAAATTCGGGAGAGGGTAGGGGTTTTATCAGTCTTTAAGACGTTTAGACGATAGGTCGATAAGTTCTTATCGTGTGCTACGCACGTAGTCCTGCCGGTAAATGTTGGTGAAGACTTAAAAGGGGTTGGTATATGTTTTACGCACGTAGCCCTGCCGGTAGATGTTGGTGAAGATTTTGTAGATTTTGATGTAGGTATCGCACACAAAACACTTTCCCCTCGCCCCTTGAGGGAGAGCGAATTTGCGGACGGA
>CATLEG010000054.1 GCA_949915775.1 uncultured Candidatus Melainabacteria bacterium
AATACTTACCAGCAGAACACCCTCACCCGAATTTCTAATGCTCGTAAAAACTCGCATTGAAATTCTACCCTCTCCCAATGGAGAGGGTAGAATAAAAATTATTGTACAATTTCTTCAGCTTGTTCTTTTTTCGCTCGTTTTTGTTTTTTATCAAATGTCAACTTATCATCAACAAGTTTAAGAACAATCGTGTCGCCTGCCGAATATTTGCCTGAAAGAATCTCTTCTGCAAGCATATCTTCGACCTTACGCTGAATAAGTCTTCTCAATGGTCTTGCACCATAAGCTTCAGAATATCCGTTTTTAGCCAGATGATCTTTAACTTCATCGGTAACTTCAATTGATAATTCACGTTCTGCAAGACGTTTGAACAAGTCTTTCAACATTAAATCAACAATTTCTCTGATTTCTTCTTGTGACAAGTGAGAGAATACAATTGTTTCATCAATACGGTTCAAAAATTCAGGTCTGAAAGCTTTTTTCATTTCTTCAGAAACTGTATCTTTAAGTTTTTCGTATTTGTCTTTAGACTCATCTTCCGCAGTTGAAAAACCAAGCTTAGATGTTGTTGTAATCATACTTGCCCCAACGTTAGAAGTCATAATAATGATTGTATTTTTAAAGTTTATATGACGTCCTTTAGCATCTGTCAAACGTCCATCATCAAGAATTTGCAGCATGATGTTGAATACATCAGGGTGAGCTTTCTCGATTTCGTCAAACAAGATTACGCTATAAGGTTTTTTACGAACAAGTTCGGTCAAATGACCGCCGTCATCATAGCCGACATATCCCGGAGGAGATCCGATAAGTTTTGCAGTTGAATGTTTTTCCATAAATTCAGACATATCAACTCTTATCATGTTATCTTCTGAGCCGAACACAGCTTCTGCCAATGATTTAGCAAGTTCTGTTTTACCAACCCCTGTAGGCCCTGCAAAAATAAAACTTCCGATAGGTCTATTCGGAGCTTTCAAACCGACACGAGCACGTCTGATAGCTTTAGAAATAGCAACAACAGCATCATGTTGTCCGATAACTCTTTCATGTAATGTGTCTTCAAGTTTGAGAAGTCTTTCGCTTTCGCCTTCTGTCAATTTTGTAACAGGAACACCTGTCATAGTTGCAATTACTTCTGCAACGTTTTCAGCTGTAACAGTTGGTTTATTTGCTTCGTGTTCTTCTCTGTATTGTTGAGCCATTTCACGAATTCTATCTTTCATTTCAGCTTCATCATCTCTTAATTGTGAAGCTTTTTCAAATTCTTGATTTCTAATAGCGTTTTCTTTTTCTTTAATAATTGAACGAAGTTCTTTTTCAAGTTCTTTTCCTTCCGGTGAAAGGTTAGAAACTTTTAAACGAACTTTTGAAGATGCTTCATCAATTACGTCAATTGCTTTATCAGGTAAAAATCTGTCTGTAATATATTTGCTTGATAATTTAACAGCTGCAACAATTGCATCATCAGAAATGATAAGTTTATGATGTTCCTCATATTTAGGTTTCAACCCTTTAATAATTTCAATTGATTCATCCTCTGAAGGTTCGTCAATAATTACAGATTGGAAACGACGTTCTAAAGCTGAGTCTTTTTCCACATATTTTCTGTATTCATCAAGCGTAGTAGCACCGATAACTTGAATTTCACCTCTAGATAGTGCTGGTTTTAAAATATTGGCTGCATCAATAGCACCTTCTGCTGCGCCTGCACCGATAAGTGTATGCATTTCATCGATAACAAGAATAATATTTCCTGCTTGACGAATTTCATCCATAATTTTTTTCAAGCGTTCTTCAAATTCACCACGATATTTAGTACCGGCAACCAATAAACCCATATCAAGCTGAATAACTTTTTTGCCATCCAAAATATCTGGAACTTCAGCATTAACAATTCTTATAGCAAGTCCTTCTGCTACAGCAGTTTTACCAACACCCGGCTCACCTATAAGCACAGGGTTATTTTTAGTACGGCGTGCAAGAATTTGAATAACACGTTCAATTTCTTTTTCTCTGCCTACAACCGGATCAAGTCTTAATTCTTGAGCAGCAAGTGTCAAATCGCGGCCGAATTCATCCAAACTTGGAGTTTTTGTTTTTCCGCCGGATGATGAAGATGAAGAGCTTGAACCGCCTGATGAAACAGATTGAGGTTTACTTTCACCTAGCATTTTTACAACATTACTTCTGACTTTATTTAAGTCGACACCTAAATTTTCCAAAACACGTGCTGCAACACCTTCACCTTCTCTAATTAAACCTAAAAGAAGATGTTCTGTTCCAATATAATTGTGACCTAACTGTCTTGCTTCATCCCATGATAATTCCAAAACTCTTTTAGCACGCGGTGTAAAAGGGATTTCAACCGCAACAAAACCAGAGCCTCGGCCGATAATTTTTTCGACTTCTGCTCTTGCATCTTTTAAATTTACACCCATTGATTTCAAGGTTTTAGCTGCAACACCGGTACCTTCACCTATGAGCCCCAAAAGAACCTGTTCAGTACCAACAAAGTTATGACCAAGTCTGCGAGCCTCTTCCTGTGCAAGCATAATTACTTTTATAGCTTTTTCCGTAAAACGTTCGAACATTATTTTACTCCTATTCTCTCTCTATATAATATATTTTACACGAAATACAAAAACTTTCAACCTTTTAACAGAAAATCCATACAGTTGTATGATTATAAAATTTTATAAATAATTTGCGTTTATATAAATTTATGGTAATATTATTAAAAGAAAGGCAGGTTGTATGAAAAAATTTATACTTTTATTGGGAGTTATGAGTATTGGTTTATGTACTTGCGCACAAGATACATTAATTCTTGGCAGTTCGCTCGCAAGCTTTAAAAACCAAAAAGGAATAAGCGAAAATAATGTCGTAAAAATAGGACAAAAAATTTTAATAGAAAATAAAATTTCAAAAAGAGTTCCAATTTTGATTGACAGAAAGAAAATGGCAAATGCAGAATCTAGCCCTTATGACAAAATAGTAACAGTTCATGAAGGAATATTATTCTATCTTGATAATGAAGATGAACTTGCTTTTATCTTATCGCATGAAATTGCTCACTCTGTTGAAGCATACGGCGGTATGGCAAAATATATTGCAATGAATGCTAATTCTAAAAAATATGAACAAAAAGCTGATTTAAACGGTATAGATTATATGGTTAAAGCCGGATATGACCCAATTGCAGCAATAACTATTGCTAATAAGCTTTTTGGCGAACCGATTTGGGACTGGGGATTTGCATATACTCATCCAAAAGGGTCTAAAAGACTTATCGATATGTATAAATATATTTATGTAAAATATCCTAAATATTTAAACTCACCTTTAACAAATTCACCTTCATATAAAAACTTTGAATTTGCAATGAGTAAAGAAATTAGTTCTTTTCAACAAAAACAAAAAAGAAAACAAATGAAAGATAATTTATGATAAAAAGATTTATACTTATATGCTTATTAGTTTCAGGAATTTCCTCTGTTGCAGAGGAAATTCCTATTACAATAACACCGGTTACAACAATTTCAACAGCGTCAAAATCGCTGCAAGAAGGTGACACTATTGAGTTTAAAGATATTAATACAAACAAAATTATAACAGGTGTTGTAAAAGAATTAAAACCAAATGGTTTTGCCGGTGAACAAGCTGCAATTTTTATTGATAATTTTAAATACAAAGATTCTGACAAAATTCTTAATGGAAATATATACATAAAAGGAAATGAACATAAAAAACACCAAGAATTTGCCAATAATAATATATTTGGAACAACTACAGTATTTATTAGAGGCGGAGAAGTTGTATTAAAACCTGAAAAAACTAAACTGGTTATATTTTTCAATGATTATGTTAACTCAGAAGACACTCCCGTAAAAATTAAACCCGCGCAAAAAATTTCAACCTGTTATGATGAAATTGAAATCGGCGATAAAATAAAATTTATAACAACAAAAGATATCTACAAAAATGGTCAATTATACATAAAAAAAGATACGCCCGTTTATGGTATTGTGGATTATATCAACGAAAACGGCTGGTCTTACGATAACGCACAAATTGATTTTAAATATTTTAAGACAAAAAATATAGATAATAAAACAGTTACAATTGAAAGCCCAATATCTATTAACGGTTTTGAAATCTTAAAATACAAAAACAATCGTTTCGCTCAATTTTTCAATTATTGCGGAATTGTATTCCGGGGTAAAGAAGTAGAAATAATACCGGAAAAAGATAAACTCCAACTTAATATTTGGATAAAATAGCTAATACATTAAAAAATAATTAATTTCTTAATATTTCCTTATTTTTTATATTATTATAAAATAAGGAGATATTAAAATGGAATATAAAGACTATTATGAAATATTAGGAGTAAAACGTGATGCAACTGATGCTGAAATTAAATCAGCATACAGAAAACTGGCTCGCAAATTTCACCCAGATGTAAATAAAACAAAGGAAGCAGAAAGTAAATTTAAAGATATTAATGAAGCTTATGAAGTGCTTGGTGATAAACAAAAACGCCAAAGATATGACAGCCTTGGCGCGAATTGGCAAGGCGGTCAAAGTTATACACCTCCTCCGGGATTTGAAAACTTTGGTTTTAAAAGCGGCGGAAACTACCAAAGTTTCAATTTTAACGGTCAAGATTTAGGCGGATTTTCAGACTTTTTCAGCTCTTTATTCGGTGATATGATGGGCGGCGGAGCCCAAAATATGAATTTCGGCGGATTTGATTTTGGCGGAGCACAGCAAACAAGCCGCAGACGTCGTCAAGAAACACCTTCAGAAGATTTAGACATAACTATGAATTTAAATGTTACAGTTAAAGATATATTTGAAAAAAAACCAATTAATGTAAAATTCAGCAATATGGAAAAATGTCACCAATGCCCGCCTAATGGAGGCTTTTGCTCAGCATGCGGCGGCACCGGATTCAAAAGTACACCAACATCCATAAAAGTTAAACTCCCTCCACAAATAACTGAAGGCCAAAAAATTCGTGTTAAAGGTGAAGGAAAATCTGATTCCTACGGTCGAAAAGGTGATTTATATCTCATAATAAATATAAAGGATAGCAAATATACAGTAGACGGTTCAGATTTAACACAAGAAGTAGAAATCACACCACCGGAAGCTGTTCTTGGAACGAAAAAAGAAATTGAAACTCCTCATGGAAAAATCGGAATTAAAATTCCTCCAAAAACATCATCAGGTCAAATGTTACGACTAAAAAATCTGGGGCTGCCTTTAAAAAGTTCCGGATTTGGAAACCTTAATGCAAAAATTAAAATAATCATACCGAAAAATATTTCGGATAAAGAAATTGAACTTTATAAAAAAATCGCAGAAATTAAATAAATCCCCTTTTAAAAGGGGATTTTTATCATTCTATGTTCTTTCAAAATAAATTTATAACTTCAGAGGATAATCCTCTTTTACTTCCCAGTTATCATATTGAATTAACAATCCACATTCAACAGGCTTATTCTTACATAATGTTTTAAGGGTGTCTCGGTCCACTCTGTTTATTTTTGTTTCGTGATTACCATATTGAAAAGGATAATAGCCCGGAATAGTCCAAAATACAAATACATCACGTCCAGCTTTATTCGGAGGATTACCACAATTATAATCAAAAAAGCCATGAATATTTGCAGACCTTTTATCTATACCTAAACCACCAATGGTCATACCAAAACAAGAACCATCAGAAAATATATAACGTAAATATGAGAATCCATTAGGATTATAATGCGAAATTTCTTCCGGCACTATAATATTTGCACATTTTCTCACCTCAGGACCGCATTCTTTAATACCTTTCATATATTTTATGATATATTCCGAAAAAAATTGAGCTTTATATTCGCTGTTAGATTGACAGTTTTTATCTTCATAAGAATATGACCATTCCGAACAATCACCATGATCTGATTTAGACAACTCTAATGCTGTAGTAAATGTATTGTAAAATTTTTGAAGTTTAGCTGCTACCACCTTCTTTTTATGGTTTTCAATCAACGATGGTATTGTAAGTGCAGCGACAACACCAATTACACCAAGAGTAATTAAAACCTCTGCTATAGTAAATGCCTTTTTCATTTCAACCTTTAACCCCTTAATTTTATTAAACTAACTCGTTTATTATAAACATATAAATTTAATAATGTCAACAAGAATAAATCGGTTTATTGAAAATAAATTAATATATGACATTATTGTTTTATGAGAATTGTCACAGAACTGAAAGAAGTACTATATCAAAAAGGACTAAATCTGAAATATGTTTCAGAAGAACTAAGCAAGAAATTAAATAAATCATACTCACTTGCAAATCTTTCAAATAAACTTCGAAACGAAACTATTACCTATAGAGAAATGAAAATTATTGCAGAAATTATTAATTGTAAACTTGAACTAACAGAAAAATAAAAAAGACCCTTTCGGGTCTTTTTTATTTTTAATTATTCAGCATCTTTGTTAATATCTTTAACACTCAATGCGATTCTGTGTTCTTGCGGAGTGAATTTTTTAATCAAAACTTCAACGCTGTCACCAACTTTGAAAATGTTGAATGGATTAACATTTTCATTACTCATTTCAGAAACAGGCAATAATGCTTCAACGCCAGGGAAAATATTAATAAATGCGCCGAAGCCTGTAACTTTATTAACAGTTCCTGTTATAACCTGTCCTTCTTCAAATTGACCTTCAATTTGCTGCCATGGATCTTCGCCCATTCTTTTCAAAGATAATGAAATTCTTTTTAATTCGTTATCAATTTTAATAATTTTAACTTCAATAGTTTCGCCAAGAGAAATAACATCAGATGGATGTTTAATTCTTGACCAAGAAATTTCTGAAATTGGTAATAAACCGTCAATACCGTTGATATCAACAAATGCACCGAAATCAGCAATTCTTACAACTTCACCTTTTACAACCATATCTTCTTCAAGTTCAGACAAAATATTATCAACAACTTGATCACGTTGTTCTGCAACAGCTTGTCTTTGAGATAAGATAAGTTTGTTTTTCTTAGGATCAGCTTCCAATACTTTAACTTCAATTTTTGTATCAACAAGACCATCAAAAGGTGTTCCTGTTCTCAATTGAGAAGAAGGAATAAATCCTTTCAAATCAGCTACGTCAACCAATACACCGCCTTTAACTGTTGAAACAACTTTTGCCAAAATAGTATCACCTTGAATTTTAGCATCATTAAGTTGTGCCCAAGCTTGAGCAAAAGCAAGACGTTTAAGAGAAAGTAACATACCTTCTTCATCATTTTCTTCTTTTAATACATAAAATTCTTTTTCATCACCGATTTCAAAAGTTTCATCAGCAGACGGAATTTCTTTATTAGGTAAAAAAGCTTCTGTTTTAGCGCCTTTTACACTAATAAGATAACCATCTGATTCTTTTCTCATAACTGTACCTTCAACGATATCAGCTACTGAGAAAGATTTTGAGAAAGATTCTTCCAATAATCTTTCAAATTCGTCCATTTTTTCTAATGTTTGTGTCATTTTTTCTCCTTTATTATTTTAAGTCTTTAAGTCGGTAAGACGTTAGGACGTTAAGTTCATTAAATTGTAATTAAAAATTTATTTAAAACTTCTTTTGTAAAGAACTTACCGCCTTATCGTCCTATCGTCTTTATTACCTTTTCAATTACATTCTGCGGAGTTGATGCTCCAATTCTTTTTCCCCTCGCCCTTGAGGGAGAGGGTAGGGTGAGGGTGTCAATTTTGTATCTTCCTCATTACCCTTTCTATAATGTTTTGCGGAGTTGATGCTCCAGCTGTGATTGAAATATTTTGAGAACTTTCAATCAAATCTCTGTAGTTAACCAATTCACTATCATTTTCAATATGAATTGTTTTGGTTATATCTTTTAAAATCTCTGCCAGATGTGTTGTATTTGCACTTTTTTTAGAACCTACAACAATAACCAAATCACTTTCTTTTGCAAGTTCTTTTGCTTCAGTTTGACGCATTGATGTACTCTGACAAATCGTATTTGCAATATGAATTTCTTTTGCAATAGAAGTCAAATATTCAACAATAGAATTTAAAGTAGTAATTCTTTGAGTAGTTTGAACAACCACACCTACACGTTTATGAGCTTTAATTTGCGATTCATATTCTTTTAATTGTTCCGGATTTGCCGCAACAACGACATTTTGACTCCAAAGTTCTGCATTTGCTCTAATTGCAATAACTTCAGGATGTTCTGATTTGCCAACAATTACAACAAAATAATCTTCTTTGGCAAGTTCAATTGCTTTTTGCTGAACTTTTTTAACATCAAGACAAGTCAAATCAACAGGCTCAAAACCGGCTTGTTTAATTTTTTCAATAACTTGCGGACTTTCGCCATGACTTCTAATAACACAAATTCCTTCACCTTTTTCAGGAATTTCTGTCAAAGTTTTAATTCCAAGATTTTCAAGTTCGTTAATAACATCAGAATTATGAATAAGTTCGCCAAGAACAAATACATTCTTGTCGGGGTTTTCTGATTTTAATTTTTTTGCAGTTTCTACGGCTCTTTTTACTCCGTAACAAAATCCTGCAAATTTAGCTAGTTTAATAGAACGCACACTGTCATTTTGAGCAGGGCGAAAAATCTCTTTATTATCAATACTTACTATTTTATTTTCGGGCAATTTAAAATTGTCTGCTTTCTAAAGAACTCGCGCCACTTTCATAACGCTGTAACTCAATTAGATAACAAACAAATTCAAAAATCAAGCCATCAAGTTTCCGCGTTTATCTTTATTATAGATATCAAATTTTTCATTTTTAAATCCATCTGGAATTGAAGTATACTCTACTGTTCTTGCAGTTTGTGGATAATTTTCATCTTGAGAGAGTCCTAATCTATCTCTTAAAAATTTAAAACTTGGATTAGTTTCCGCTTTGCTAATAATACAAGATTCAACAAGGTTATTAAGTCCGCCTAAATTCATATTAAACATTTTCTCAGCGGTAGTAACATCATCCTGAATCATTGATTTAAATAAAGATGGATAGAATTTTCCAATTAATTTATATATAGTTTGTTTAACTTTACCATCTTTAATTTGTTTCAAATATTTAATTTTATCAGCCGGAGAAGCATTATCAAACAATCTTAAATAATATTCACGACGTTCACTTGGTGATAACTTTGAAATATCTTGGTTTGTTAACGAACCATTTGCAAATTTCACAGTAGAATCATTGTTTAAATTTGCAAGTTCCATAACAGCTTGTTTCAAAGCAACTTCTTGAACATCCGGAGATTTAAATTCTGGAATACTTAAAACTGCTGTTTCAATAGCCTTTTGATTGCCAGATTTATAAACTGAACTCATCGCATCAGGTTGCACTGACGGATCATAATTTTTAATATTACCAGCTGCATGTTCTTGAACTTCTGAGTATTTAGAAGTCATAATTTCATTATGCATATCAAGCTGATTGTCTTTATCACAATTTTGAATATGGTCAGATAATTTGTTTAAGTTTCTAACAGCTTCATCTTTTGAATAATCATTTTGTTCGCAACGAGTTTTATGGATTTTAAATGCTTTTGTTTGGTTTTCTTTTGCAAATCTTGAAAAAGTTCCATCCTCAATCATTGCATCGTTACATTCTTTATGTGTTGAAAAATATTCGGTGCCTTTTACTTGATTTTCGCCATATGCATCATCTAGTCTTACCGCAGTGGACTTTTTAACTTCCATATCTGATTTATCTGCAATATTTTTTAACGCACCATCTTGTGTTTTTGCAGAAATTCTGGATTTATCAAGAGCAACATTCGCGTTGTGCATCTGAACTTCTTTATTATTGAAATCTGCAAAATCAGCATTAACTTGTGCATAATGTTTATCATCAACATTATCTAATGTCATATGAGCAGCAACCATGGCTCTATTCGGATCAGTTTTAGCCAATTTTTTTTGAGCAGCTGAAATAAGTTTAGCATCATTATAAGAATTAACATTAGATGCATTCAATTCTGTTGCCAAACCAGTATCTGATTTAGCCATAGCCGCTTGTTCTTTATCTGAGGCATTTTCAACATACTTACCATATAACTCTGTAGCAATTTCAGGATTTTCTTGCACTAATTCAGATGAGAATTGTATAACGGCTTCTGATCTTTCTTCCGGAGATAATGATGCAAAATTTTCTTTAGCAAATTCATGATAACGTTTTATCTTATCACCTAATGACAATGTATCAAAGTCTGCACCATAATATTTTGAATTTTTAAATGCATCAAGTCTGCCATAATTCTTAACCGGAATATTTTTTACTGCTTCGGAGAAATCTTTAGCTTTATATAAATCTTCAAGTCTTTCACTTTCTTCTTTAGTCTTTTTAGGTTTTTGCTCTAATATTTCTATTGACAAATCCAGTTCATTTATACCCAGTTCTTTGCATCGTTGATGTATTTCAGGTGGGCTCATAACTGATTCACCAATTTCTTTACCTTCAGCTTTATATTTTGCAATAACGACATCGGAAATTTCTTTCTGAGCCTTCAAGTATTCAGCTTGTTTAATCGATAAATTGTCACTGTCTTCATCTTTAAGTGTAAATATATAATCATGAACAGCATCTGCCTGATTTGCAAGTGAACGAGTATTAAATTCATCTATACTTGTCTCTTGGAAATTTGCGGTTTGCAAAGTTGTCATTTTAGACGACAAATAACTTGTTTTATCTACTTTTTGTTTTTCATTATTAACTAACTCTTGCTTTTCATTTTGAGACAAATTGTCCCAATCTTGAGCTGTTTTTTTATTCTCTCCGCCATAAATAAACTTATTTTTTGCAAGCTCTGATGAATATATTTCTAATTGTTTATCCTTTGATAATTCAGAAAATTCTTTGTGATTAAAAGCTTTAGGAAGAGTTTCTGATTCTGTAGTTTTATTTTCAACAGATTTTATATCTGTTTTAGCAGTAAGTACAACAGGTTTTGAAACAACTGAACTAAATTCTTTTTGAATAATATTAGAAATTTGAATGTCATCTAACTGTGTCAAATTATATTTGGCACATAAAATATTATACTGCTCTTGTGTTAAATTATATTTTGCACGAATATCGACTTTTGATGCAGATTTTTGACCAATAGGAATATTTATCCGTTCAGGTACTTTAATAGTATTTGCAGAATCTGAAATCTTTGCCGGCTTAATTGCCATATTTTTTATATCGATTTCATTTAAGTTCATGTTAGCTCTCTCAAATTATGCCTTGTAAACATGTAAAAACATGCTGAAATTTAAAATTTCAGCATGTTTTTAATTCGTTACATTTGTTTACATACCTGGCATAAGGATATCTAAAAAATCATATTCATTAGATTTTTCAAATGTTTTTGTCGTTCTTACAGTTTTATATTCAACTTTATCTTTCAATGTATCAACTAAATCGTTATAGAATTTTTCTGAAATTTCTAATTCTTTTATGGAATTAGATGTTTTATTTTTAATTATTCTTGCAGAAGCTTTATCAACTTCTTTAATTATATTTGTAGTAGGTCCTATAATATAGTAAAAATCTTCAGTTGATTTTTTACCATTAGCATCTATATTGGTTCGAACTTCATGTTTTAAAGTATTAATAATCATTGTATATTGTGATTCTTTTATTGTTATAGCTCTTTTTGTAGAGCCATCAGGTAGTTTAACAAACTTTCCATCAGCACCTCGAACTGGTCGTTTGTATGTTATATTTTCATTTCTTTGCACCATTAAAGCTTCTGCATCATTATTCAGATTACCATCTGTATCTAAAAAGAAAATTCTTATTTTTTTGTCAGGATAACTCCGGTCATACCCTTCATAATCCATATATTTATATGCAACAGTATCATTTGCCATAACTTCTGTTGTTACAGGTTCTGCATCTATATTATATTTTGCAGAAACATTAGAAGGTGTCATTGCAAGAACAGTTGCCGCCAAAGGAACTGCTAACTTTTTCATCGGTGTCATACCGGAATTATTTCCAGAATTTCTCTTTTTACCTTCAAAATTAACCCCATTGTAATTGTTTTTAAAAGATACACTTGTGATTGGTGCTATTGCCATAATTTTTTACTCCTTGTTTTTGTAGTACATTATCTCAAACGAGATAATATATTAAAACCGCGCAAAATATTTTTTGCTACGACTTTTGTCTATACATTAACCCTTTTCTTGATTATATTCGCTAAAACAGTCATTTGTAAAATCGTATATACTATATTAATATTTCTTTACACTTGCACGACTTTTTTGTTTGTAGTAAATTCAAGTCATGATAATGGTCATTCTGAGGCTTACTAAATGAGATCCTTCGCTTTGCTCAGGATGACAATAAGCCGAAGAATCTCATTATATTTAATATTTTAATAGAAGGAGAACTCAAATGAGTGAAAGAAAATTAGTTGGAACAAACGAAATGTTCAAAAAAGCATTAGAAGGCGGATACGCTATTGGTGCTTACAATGTTAACAACATGGAAATTTTGCAAGGTATTGCAGAAGCTGCTGAAGAAACTCAATCACCTATTATTTTACAGGTTTCAGCAGGTGCTAGAAAATACGCTAACCAAACTTACTTAATCAAACTTGTTGAAGCTGCTTTGGCTACAACTACAGTTCCTATCGCACTTCACTTAGATCATGGTGCTGATTTCGAAATTTGTAAAGCTTGTATCGACGGTGGTTTTTCATCAGTTATGATTGATGGTTCAAGATTCCCATTAGAAGAAAACATTAAATTAACTAAACAAGTTGTAGATTATGCTCACCCACGCGGAGTTTCAGTTGAAGCTGAATTAGGTAAATTAGCCGGTGTTGAAGATGACGTTAAAGTTCACGCTAAAGATTCAACATACACTGACCCAGAAGAAGCAGCTAGATTTGTTAAAGAAACAGGTTGTGATTCTTTAGCTGTTGCTATCGGTACTTCACACGGTGCATACAAATTCTCTGTCGAAGCTAAATTAGACTTTGAAAGACTTGCTGAAATTAAAAAAGCTGTTAACGAAGCTGTAGGCTATGACTTCCCATTAGTATTACATGGTTCATCTTCAGTTCCTGCTGAATTTGTTGCTAAATGTAATCAATTCGGTGGTCAATTACCTAACGCACAAGGTGTTCCTGAAGATATGTTAAACTATGCTTCAAAACATGGTGTTGCAAAAATCAATATCGATACAGACTTGAGATTAGCAATGACTTCAACAATCAGAGAATTCTTTGTTGAACATCCAGAAAAATTTGACCCACGTGAATATATGGGACCTGGCAGAACAGCTGTTAAAGAAATGGTTATGCACAAAATGCGTGACGTTCTTGGAACTGCAGGACACGCACAAGATTAATTTTAACGTCATGCTGAACTGGTTTCAGCATCTTAGCCCCTGAAATAAATTCAGGGTGACAACAACAAAAAGACCGTTCCGAATGGAACGGTCTTTTATTTATTGGGGTTGCTTATTAAGCTGCTTCTTTGTATTCACCTAATTTATGTTTTTCTCTAAATTCTGGAGTACAAACTTGATTCCACATTGATTGAGGGATATTGTCAAAATTTTCAATAAGTTCTTTTTCATATTCTGCTATTGCTTCATCTTTGGCTTTTAATCCTTCAACTTTTTTAGCATCTTCCTTTAATGATATGTTTTCACCTACGCGGAAGCCTTCAATTACTTTACCATCAGCAGTTCGGAATTTTTTAATTTTATCAGCATTTAATTCTTTAAGTTTTTCTACAGTTATTCCATATCTGTTTGCAACTTCTTCTAATGTATCTCCATTTTGAACAATATTTTCAGAAGTTTGTTCTGGATTTTCAACATTTCCTGCAGCATTTCCGGATTCACTTTCTGTAGCATTTCCCGCAACAGCTCCGGCAGCATCTGGAGTTTCAGTTTCATCTACAAGAGCTGGTTCATCTGATTTTACAGGTGCAACAGGTGTAGTTTCAGTTTCTTGATTTTCTGGTACAGTTTTTGTTGGAGCTTCAGCTTCAACCGGTTTGTCATCTTTTTTTGAACATTTATTCAATAAGAATGCCCCTGCTCCAATTGCTAACGCTGCAATAGCACCCCATTTACCGGCTTTTTTAAGAGCACCGGTTGCACCTTTTGTTTTCTTAAAGTTTGAAAAGCTTTCATACCTTGCTTTTAATTCTGGATTTTGCGCAAGTTTAAGTTTATTATATCTTGCTCTTTTTTCAGGATTATTTCTAATTTCTTTAAGTCTTTCTTGCCTGCTTGGTTTAGTGTTTTTCACATTATCTTGTCCTGAAAGATCTACAACTACATTACCTGCCGGTCTTGTTGTAGTGCTCGGTTTTACATAAGGTTTTTTCTGCACAGCAGGTTCTACTGGATTTTTAATCTGCGGTGTTTGCACTTGAGCTTTTAAAGTATTTAATTCATTATTCAAAATATTTGCTTTTATTTGCTTTTCCGCAATCTGATTAGCTATTTTATAGCCATTTGCATTTGGCTCTTTTGCTTGTTTTTTTAGAGCTTCAATTTCTTTATTCAATTCATTAATTTTAATTTGCTTTTCAGCAATTCTATCCGCCATAACAACACCGGATACAGGTGGTTTTTGACGTGGTACTTTTGGCTCAGGTTGTATAACAGGATTTTGTTCTAACATTTTACCATATTCACCCGCATCTTTTGTTGGGAAAATAGGTGATGTTGAAGTTTTTTGGGCATCAAATAATCTATCATACATAGCTTGTTTTGAATTTTTTATAGCACCGCCTATTTTTTTTGGCTGAGACGGCACTAAATTTTTATTTTGAGTCCATACATTACTTGCCTGTTGAGCATTATTATATGCAGCTTGAGCTTCAGTTGTTAATTGAGGCTGCGGCATTTTGGCAATTCTATCTTTTACTTTTTGTCTAATTTGTTCTTTTCTAAACTCTTCAGAAAAATTGATATTTTCTTTTCCTTTTCTTTCCGGTTGATTTGGCAGCCATAGATTTCCTTCTTGATGAAATCCTGAAATTCCGTCTAAACTCATAATTTTTCTCCTTTTTCGTGTTTTTTACTTAACACAGATTTATTTATGCGCCAAAACAATTAATTTTGTCGTCTTTTTAAATATTTCTTGCTAAGTAATTAAATATCCCCTATGTTTTTATAAAAAATTTTGGTTAAAAAAAATTGCTTGACAATGGACATACGGATGCTATGCTATGCTATGCTATGAGCAATTATAGCAAGGGTTTCCAGGTTTTTAAACT
>CATLEG010000055.1 GCA_949915775.1 uncultured Candidatus Melainabacteria bacterium
TAAAGCACTTGGACTTATACCATCAAAAATTAAAGAATATAGCTCCGGCGATAATCCATTAAATAAAATTATGCTCGGACTTTTATATATAGAAAACGGAGATTTGAAACGCGGAGTAATCATCTTAGATGAGTTCACAATGAAAGAACCGGATTTATTGATTACACCGGCAGTTAAACAATATGTTAAAGAAACAGTTAAGAAAATAAATTCGCTGTAAACAAATTAAACATTTAAAAGTTCATAAATTTTAATATCTAAAATTTCGCAAATTTTAAATAATGTATCAAGTGAAGCCTTTTTCTCCCCACGCTCTATTTCCCCGAGATAATAATCATTCATACCGGCAAGTTCTGCAAACTTCTCACGTGACATATTTTGTAAACGTCTTATAGTATAAATTTTTTTACCTAACTTTTTGTAAAAATCACTTGTCATTTTTACATGTTATGTTATTATATTAATAATTCACATTGGCTTACAGCCAATATCATAAAGGAGAAAATTATGAAGAAAGCCTTTACTCTTGCTGAAACCCTTATAACTATAGGAATTATTGGTGTAATAGCTGCAATAACTATACCTTTATTAATTCAAAAATATCAAGAAAAAGTTACAGTTGTCATGTTAAAAAAACATTATTCTATGATGCAGCAAGCATATCAAACAGCTATAAATGAAAAAGGTTCTCCTGGGGACTGGGTATTAAAAAGTTCTGATAATATTGAAGAGAATATATTGTATCATTTAAAACCATACATAAAAATTATAAAAGACTGCGAAAACAAAAAAGGCTGCTGGGGAATTAAATATAGTTTAAATGGAAATAGATATGAAGATATTGACAAATATTCCAATTATTATAAAGCAATATTAGCTGATGGCAGTATAATTGCTGTAAAGGTCAATGATTCTGAGTTTAGCGATGATGTACATAGATGGGCTGAATACATGATTGACTTAAACGGAGATAAAGGACCTAACGTTTTGGGTAAAGATGTATTTAACTTTATGTTTACAAAAACCAAAGTGAAGCCTTATGGTCAAGATTCATATGGTTTTGATGATGGTTGGTGCAGCAGTATCTCTCCGAATAAGCCTTCAGTAGGTTGTGCAGCATGGGTTCTTCAAAATGAAAATATGGATTATTTACACTGTAACGATTTAAGTCTAAATTCAAAAACTTCGTGCAAATAATATTTCATCCTCTTTTGTCATGTTTGGATTTTTGAGTTTTGCTTTCAATATTTCATCAAAAATTTCCTGATACTTTGGCGAGGGCTTAATACCTAATTCTTGTAAATCCTTGCCGGTTACAGAAATTTTTATTTTGCGTAAACCATCAAGATATCTGCGCGCCCCAATTTCATCATACAAAATTGCATATAAAAGAACAGATTCAATACGCACATTTTCAAACGCTTTATAAAGTTCAAAATCAGTTTTCAGTTTTTTTGACGGAACATCATCAAGAATTTTTTGTTCAATTTTCGTCAACGGCAAACGTGACAGGTCTCCAATAACACCAACATAAACTAACCAAATAACCTTCTCCCCATTGGTGGGAGAAGGTGCCTGAAAGGCGGATGAGGGGGCTAAATACTCATTAATTAATTTTTCAACATTAACCTTTGGCAGTTTAACTTCTTTTTCTGTCAGAAGCTTGTATATTCCCTCATTCACAAATTTTTCAAACGCAAGCTGATAATTTACGTCATCCTGAGCGGAGCGAAGGATCTTGCAATCATGAGATTCTTCGGCTAAAGCCTCAGAATGACAGGTATAGTGAGGGTTAAATGTTTCCTTAAGCTCTTTTTTCACACGTTTATAGCTCATATCGTAATTTACATTACTCAAATATTCATCCTGCAACTTTCGAGTATGCTCATCAAGTTCAAACCCGAAACGTACAGAAAATTTTAGCCCGCGAATAATCCTTGTCGGATCATCAATAAAACTTTCGTCATGCAAAACGCGCAGTTTTTTGTTTCTTAAATCTTCCAAACCGCCTGTGTAATCCACAATTTCGCCTGTCAGAGTATTTTTAGCAAGTGCATTTATCGTAAAATCGCGGCGCATAGCATCTTCTTTCAACGAACATCCAATTTTTTCGATAACAGGCAAATGTCCCTTGTGCGGATAACTTTCCGAACGCGTTGAGGCAAAATCAACTTCAATACCATGCCCTTTCTCATTGTGAGAGGGCAGAATTTCGCCATTGTCTGAAGGAGAATGGCTGAAATTCGGGAGATGGTATACTTTCACCCTAACCGTTCCAAAATCGGGATTTTCTTGAATAACTTCAAGCAAAGCTGGTGCTATTTTAGAACAATATTCAATCGCGTTGCCGACATATGTAATATCAACATCAAGAGATTTGCGCCCCAAAAGTTCGTCACGCACAACTCCGCCGATATAATATAAATTTTTATCCTTTATATTGATGATGTTCATAATTGAAATTTTAGCGTAAAATAGATTGTAAGTAAACAGAGGATCAGATGACAAGATGTCAGGAGGTCAAGCTATTATCGGTGCTTCGCACAATTTATATAATATGTAAATAGCCTGCCTTCTTGCCTTCCTGACTTCCAATCCTCCTTAAAAGGAGAAATTATGTTACAGGAAGCCACAAAAGCAATAAATTCAGCATTCAATAACAGTTTTATAAAAAAGTTAAGCCAATACCTTCACGATTGTGTGAGAGAAGAGGTTAAAAGCTCTACTTTCAGAAACTTAAAAGGCGATAAAGATAATAAATGGATTTTCTTAAAAGGAGAAGAAAAACTTTTTTCCTCAACAGAAGAATATTTACCTCTTGACGGCAGTAATCCAAAGCTTACAGAACTTATGATTCAAAGTGAATTAGGTCAAAAAGATAAATACTTAATTTACGGATATTTGTTTTTAGTAGGAAAAAGTTCTAAAACTAAAAAACATAATGAATTTTTAACACCGCTTTTGTATATGCCATGTAAATTAGAACGTAACGGAGTAAACATAAACTGTTTCCCTCTTGATGAAGTTCTTTCACTTAACACCGGTGCACTTGCGGCACTTATGCGCAAAAACGATGATGAAGATGAAGTTGATTTACTTTTGGAAGGAATTTTGGATGTTGTACCTGAACTTCCGATTACTCAAGAAAAACTTGACATATTTTTAACTACTCTAAAATCTCTCGTTCCGGATATTGAAATAACTGAAAATATTGGTGATTTTCAAGAAGATGATAATATTTCCAAATCAAAAGACTTCTACAAAGAAAAAGTTGATGGCGAGAATTTTGAAGAAATAATTGAAGATGAAGAAAATGAACAGGAAAAACAAAAAGTAAAAAAACTTGAAAAAGTTGTAGTAACATATCAAAGTGCAATTATTTTAACAAAACGCCCATCAGTAACAGCAGGGGTTTTACACGAACTTACACAAATCGCAGAAAAACCGTCAGGAATATACAGAGAAACCGCTTTGAGCATAATCAACGAAGAATACGCACAAAGCAAAGAAAAATCTGTTCCAATAAAGGATTTGAATAAAATTACGGATTTCTACCCAATAACTCCTCTTTCATTGAGTGACAGCCAATTGCAGGTAGTTAAAAACATTGATAACAGTAAATTTGTAGCTGTTCAAGGCCCGCCTGGAACCGGTAAATCTCAAACAATTGTAAACCTTGTCGCTCACCTTGTTGCAAACGGAAAAACCGTCCTTGTTGCTTCACGTATGGACAAGGCAGTTGACGTTGTTGCCGAACGTTTAAACGATTTAGGGGCAAGTCATATGGCACTTCGCGCAGGACGATTAAATTACCAGCGCCAGTTAAGTGAAGAATTAAACAATTTGCTTTCGCAAAATTCAACTCTGGATGATGGTGTTGAAGACATGCTTCTTCTTGATACAAAAGATATGAAAGATCATCTTGATATCTTGAAAAACATGGAAAATAAATCCGAAAATATTATTAAACTTGAAAAAGATTGGCACGACAAATTTTTGGAAGTACAAGAACAAGAAAAACTTCTCGGTAAACACGAATTCGTTAAAACCTCTTTGAAAAAAGGTGAAATTGATATAATTTCAGGAATAATAAAAGTTCTTGAACATAATATGGAAAAAGCCGGATTTATTGCAAAAATCGCAAATTTCACATCTTTAAGCCAACTGAAAAAATTACTAAACATAAAAGAATTTGATGTAAATTTCGAAAATCTTGGCAAGCTAAAACAAGAAATAGAATTTGCCAATCTTGAATGGAATTTACGCCGTATTGAAGCAGAAATTCAAAAAACAGGTAATCTTCACGTGCTTTCAGAACAAATTCGCACAATGAAACGCAAACAAAAAACTCTTGCAGTAAACATTTTGAAGAACAAACGTCGTGAAGCTTTAAAAGAATTGTTACGCGATGAAAATAAACGAAGAAGACTGAAAGTTCATGCCAAATCTCTAGTAACATCAAGAAAACGTCTTCAAACAAATATTTTGGAAGAAGAAGATTTCAGACCGCTACTGGAAGCTTTTCCTTGTTGGTGTGTAACAACTTATGCTGTTTCAGATTCATTGCCTTTAAAACCCGGAATGTTTGATGTAGCAATTATTGATGAAGCTTCTCAATGTGATATCGCAAGCTGTTTTCCTATTTTATTCCGCGCAAAACGTGCCGTAATTGTAGGTGACGACAAACAACTTCCGCATTTATCATTCCTTGAAAAAGCTAAAGAACAATCATTCTTAAGCCAATACGGAATTCCGGACAAATATCGTTTAATGTGGAGTTTCAGAACAAATTCTATGTTTGATTTAGCTGATTATTATTCTATGAATTCAGTTATGCTCGACGAACACTTTAGAAGTTTGCCGCCAATTATCAACTTTTCTAACCATGAATTCTACAATGACAGAATTCGTGTCATGAGAAAAGATAATAATGATGAAAAAGTTCTTGAACTTGTTGAAGTACTGGATGGTAAAGTCGACTTTGATGCTACAAGAAACCTGCCGGAAATCGAAGCGGTTGTTAAAAGGCTACACGAAATAATCATAGAAGATGAACGCAAAAACCCTGACAATCCTGTATCTGTAGGTATAATTTCGCCATTTAGAGCACAGGTTGAACAGTTAAAAGTTTCTATTTCAAAAGTTTTATCCGATTATATGATTAAAAAGCATCAGATAGAAATCGGTACAGCTCATACATTTCAGGGCGACGAGCGTGATATAATTCTTATTTCATGGGCTTTTGCGGATAACAGTTATATGCAAAGCTTAACATTCTTACAAAAACCAAATCTCTTTAACGTTGCAATTACCCGCGGACGAAATAAAGTTATTAACTTTATCTCACGCAATCCTCGCGAGCTTCCGGATGGGCATTTTAGAAATTATGTTTCATTTATGCAGGAATATCAAAACCGCAAACAAGCACTATTGTCAGGCGAAATCGACGAAAATATCTACAAAAACCCGCTTGAACGAGAAGTTGCAGAAAAAATCCGCGAACTTGACCATAAAGTCGTGGCAGGAGCTTATATTGCTAGCTTAAGTGCTGATTTACTTATTGATGACAAGTTTGTAGTTGAAATTGATGGTGTTGAAGATAAAATCAAGTCAAATCTATCAAACGTAAAAAAACAGGCTATAATCGAACGTTCAGGATATAAAGTTAAGCGTATAACTTATCGCGAATGGCAATATTCACCAAAAGCCTGTCTTGATAGAGTTTTAATAAATGAATAAAAAAAATGCGGGCAATGCCCGCATTTTTTTAAAATTGAACTTATGCTTTTGGAATTGAATTTGCAATAATTTCCATTTCTTCCAAAGATGCATATACAGCGTGACAACCGCAATCTACATAAAGAATTTGTCCGGTTGTTCCTGTTGATAAATCTGATGCTAAATATAAACCGGCTTTACCAACATCTTCCAATGCAACATTTCTTCCAAGAGGAGCTTTTGCAACTGCCGCTTTGAGCATTTTATCAAAACCTGAAATACCTTTAGCAGCAAGAGTTTTAACAGCTCCGGCAGAAATACAGTTAACTCTAACGCCTTTCTTACCAAGATCAGCAGCCAAATATCTCATAGAAGATTCTAATGCAGCTTTTGCGACACCCATTACATTATAATTTGCAACAACATATTCAGAACCCAAATAAGTTAGAGCAAATACAGATGCGCCTTCATTTAAGATAGGTTCAGCATGTTTGCATAGAGAAATTAAAGAGTAAGCGCTTACACCTAATGCTAAATCCCATCCTGCACGAGATGTATCAATAAATCTGCCTTGCAAATCTTCTTTTGCCGCAAAAGCAACAGCATGAACTACAAAATCCAATTTTCCGTATACTCTTTCACATTCTTTAAATACAGCAGCAACTTCATCATCTTTTGTAACATCACAAGACATAATAACTTTTGCATTCATATCTTCTGCAATCGGACGAACACGTTTTTCCATAGCTTCACCAGCATATGTAAACGCAATATCAGCACCTGCTTCATAAAGTTGTTTTGCAATAGCATAGGCAATTCCATGAGTATTAGAAACTCCGAAAATAACCCCTTTTTTACCTTCCATTAATTTCATATTAATATCTCCCTTTCTAAAATACACGTATATTCTAACATGAATATTTTTTTTAGGCAAATATTGTATGTCGTTAAGACGGTAAGTCAAACGACTGTAAGTTTAATACAGTCGCTACGCTCCAAAATTATTTTAATACGATAGTACGGATATGAACTTAAAGACTTATCGTCTTAATATCTTAACGTCTTTTGTTAAGTTTCGTAACATCTTTTAAACATGCTGAAATTAGCTTCAATTCTAAACCTTTATATATTTAAGAGAGTATAACTATCGGAGAGCTATGGGCGTTTCAAACGTAAATATTAACAAACAACAAGCGATAAACGCAATAAAAGCTAACCTGTCAGGTAAAAAAACCGCAGAGGCTAAAAAGCCTGAATACCTAAAAATGACAGGCTCAATTTTTAATGCTCCGAAAACTGACAATACAAAAAATGTAAACATAACTGAATTAAACACACAAAGAAGTTTCCAGGACATTATCAAAGGTTCTGTCAGCAAAAATGAAGAAAATGAAAAACAACAACAAACTAAAAACGGACAAATAACTATTGATAATGCTGCTGAAGGTGATGCTGCTGCCGGCAAACTTTCTGGAAAAACCGATGATGTAAAATCTAAAACTTCTCAAGCTGAAAGTGACAAAGGTCAAGTTGATAATTATACAAAATCTGCTAAAAAACAAGAAAAACAAATTGACAAAAATGACAAAAAATTTGCAAAAAGTTTACAAAGAGAACAAGCTCAATTTAAAAAAGAAAATAAAAACTTACTAAAAATAGTTAAAGAAAATGAAGAAATGCAAAAAGAAGTTGATGCTGCTCAAAACGAGCTAGATTCACTTATGGCACAAAATTCTTTCTCAATGGGCAAATCTGACGGCACAACTTCAAGCAGTAATCAAGAAAAAATTGAAGAATTACAAACACTTATCGGCTCAAAAGTCGGTTTAATGCAATCAAACGGTAAAGTTATTTATTCTTTGCAAAGAAGTCAAACAAAAACTCTTACAAGAATGAATAAAACAAATGCACAATACATCAAAACTCAAAAAAATAATCAAAAAGCTATTGCCAAACAACAAGATGCTACAAGCGGCATAATGAAATTTGCCAACAATCTTGAAAAATACAGTGCATTAGTAACAACCGCTGGCGAAACTATGGAAAATGTCGGTACTTTAATGATTGCAGCAAGCTCTACCCCTTGGACTGCGTGGATGAAACCGGTAGGTATAGTTCTAAGACAAGTTGGTAGTGTTGCAAAAATGGTTGGTAATTTTGGTCAAACAGCAGCTAATATTACAAAAACTGCGGCATATGCTGCTGAAGGAAACCTTATGGGCGCAATGACAAGTGCTGTAGCAGCTTTCCAAACAGGTTCTGCTGCTGTTAGCCAAGCAAAAGGTTTAAAAGGCGAATTTAAAAATATCAACGAACAAGCAAAACAAGCTGAAAACAAACTTGCGGCAAATAAAGTTGCAAAAGAACAAGTAAAAGATATGAATGAAGAACAATTAGGCGGGTTATCCAAAAAAGAAATGAAAAAATCTTTAAGTAATGACTTGCAAGCAAAAATGAATGCTGAAAACAGCACAATCAGCGGTAAAGACCTATTAAAGGATATGAAAGACGGTAACTTAAACGCTACAAACCAAGGAATTGTAAACAATTCTGTTTCCGATATCCAAAATACATATACATCTAAACTTGGTGCAAATACTGGCAAAAAAGCTGTAAATAAAGCCCGTAATGCAACAGTAAAATCATACGCAGATAAGACAGCAAAAACAAGAGTAAAAAGCACTGTTTCATTTGATTCATTAAGCAAAAACCTTATGAATACAGCAGCAATTTTCGCTCAAAACAAAGAACAAGAAAATAGCGGCGTCGGATTTGCACCATATACATTACATAACAATTCAAAATATCAACAAGATTTAAAAAGAATGCAGTTAAGACAAGCAGCATATGCATAAAAAAAGTTCCTCTAAATGAGGAACTTTTTTATTTTTTTTTATATTGAAGAAAGGTTGTTATTATGTCGTGCGGCCGTTTGTTCTTTCAACATAATATTCATGTATAATATTTTGTTTGCAGTTGCCTGATCAAGATTTATGAACTCAGTTCCGGCTCTGTTGTCAGTCGCTGACACAATTTTAACATCAGTATTGATATTCAAGTTACCATATTGAATTTTTACAGGAACTACATCTCCGACTTTCAAGTTATGATTATGAGCAACTGCCATACCGCCTCTTGAAATATCTAAGATTTGAGAAATTTGTCCATTATCCGCAAGATTAATCGGAGTCTCACTTTCATTTGCACTAAATCTCATATGTTGACGTTTATCAATACCATAAATAGGATTATCTAATACACGTTGTTTGTATACATCTTTAAATCCAATATCGTCATTTTTATTATCATCCGGTTTATCTGGATTTACAGGCGGATTTGGTTCATCCGGTCCTGGAGGTACATCTGGCCCCGGAGGAGTTGGATCATCATCTGTGTCAGTGTCTAAATCTGTGTCGGTGTCGACATCTGTATCGATATCTGAATCTGAGTCACCATCGATATCATTGTCAGTATCAGTATCTGTATCAATATCTGAGTCTGTATCGATATCAGTGTCAGTGTCTAAGTCTGTATCAGTATCGTTATCAGAGTCGTTGTCATTATCGGTATCATTATCAGAATCTGTATCACCGATATCAGGTTCATCTGGTTCATCCATATCAGTATCTGTATCTAAATCTGTGTCGGTATCGACATCTGTATCAGTATCAGAATCACCATCGTTATCATTGTCAGTATCAGTATCTGTATCAATATCTGAGTCTGTATCGATATCAGTGTCAGTGTCTAAGTCAGTGTCTGTATCGTTGTCTGTATCGGTGTCATCATCATTATCTGTATCGCCGATATCAGGTTCATCTGGTTCATCAGGCTGAGGAACTACAAGGTTATCATCATCATCTTCTGTTCCTTGTTTATCAGGATCATTAGAGCCATTTACGCCATCATAATTTGGATCATTACCTTGTGAGCTTCCACCGTAATAATAATTTCTATCTTCCGGATCTTCCTTAATTGCATCAACATCTTCCGGTCTGACGGCCTTGCCTCTGATAGATGGGGTTCCGCCATTCGGATTATTTAAAGGATTAGTAGTTGGATCTTCAACCACAGTAGATTTTCCATCCGGTCTGTGTTTACCCATATTAAAATAGTAGCCTCCGGCATAAGCATTATCTGCAACAAGAGTTAAATCTTGTTCATGAGCTGGTCTGCCTTCACCCTTTCCTTTAATTGTACCATTTTTAACTACAATTGTTGAATCAGCGGCATGTTCATATTCAGGAGCTTCTGAAGGAATCAATTTACTGCCTAAATCTAAAGCTGTTAATTTAACTTTTTCCGGTACTATTGAATTATTTGGGCCATAATAGTCATTCTTAGTATTATTTTTACCATAAGTTTGAGGAGCTTGTCCTAAATTATTAATATATAAATTTTTACCACGTGTAGTAATATCAATATTCTTTGCGGCTGTAGTTTCATCAATGTATGTATCACCCGAGAATTCAGCATTAATGCTTCCTGTTCTTGAAATTAATGCACAAACATTTGTATCTTGTTTTTTGCCGTTTTCGCCATCCAAACCTTTCACATCAATATTACCGATGGCAAGCATATCAACACCTTGAGAATGTTTGTTATTAGGTGTTAAAACATGTGGTTTAGTTGCATCGTCGCCATAGAAAACATTATCTACACCATTTTGTCTGAATGTTAAAGCATTACCGTTTTCACCAATATTACCGCTGGCAATAATTGAAATCCCAGAACCTTCAACATTTGCAATTTTATTATTATCATTTGCTCTATTTACAATATTATAAGCTTTAGAACCTTTATTTGCACCGTCATCGGCTAACAAGATTACACGTCCGTCAGCTTTAATCTGATTAACATGCATATCTTTGTTCAAACTAGCCATATTAATCAAAGATTTGTTTGAACCTTGAGTACTTTTTGCTGTAACATTACCGTCGGCACCAAAGTTAATTGATTTTGTCAGATCTCTTGCATCTTCACCAATTCCAGTACAAATACCGTTTTCACAAGGGCCAACTTCTTTACCGATAGCACCGTTTGTAACATCAATATTCAAATCGCCATTTGCCTTAATCAAATTAGCTTTTGTACCCCAGTTATAAACATTACCGTTATTTACAACAATGTCAACATTTTTTGTTGAGGTTAAATAATCTTTTCCTGTTGAGTCACCTATAGTTACATTAGAATTTTTGTTATCAATTTTAATTCCGTTTGATGTAACATTACCTTTTATATTAATACCGTTTGCACCGGTATTTGTAATATAAGTAACATCTGTTGTATCAAGAACTTTTGCACCATTATCAATATTAATACCATTTGCACCAGTATTTGTAATAATGATATCACCTTTACTATTTGATAAATTTGCGGCAGATGCAAGTAAAATACCTGTTCCTGTGTTATCTAAAGATAATTTACCATTTTGGTTTGTCATATTTCCTGAAACATTAATACCGCCATTAGTATTTATTAATAAAGTATTACCATTCGCATTTTTTGTAATACCTGAAACATTTATACCTTGCGAACCTTCATTTGTAACTGCAATGTCGCCGGCTCCGAAATTTTTAATCAAACCGGAGATTCTAGTACCGCCGTTAGCACCATAAGACAATATTTTTACAGAACCTTTTTCATTTGTAAAAGCGTTAGCGTTCATATTATCTGTATTTACAAGCTGATTAAACAATAATTCAGCCTGTCTGTTTGAAAGAATTTTATCTTCATTCTTAACACCGGTCATAACTAATGCATTATTTGCTATATCAACATTTGCAGCATTAATATTTACAAAATCACGTGCAAGAACTTTACCGTCAATTTGAACAGTACCGTTACCTTTGCCTAAGTAATTTTCATATTTTCTCAACAAAGACGGAATTCTTATATCACTTTTATATCTTTCATAAGTATCTGAATCCGGAGTTAATACAGTCAACGCGCCAACATTTAAAACACCGCTTGAACCAACAACCATACCATTTGGAGAAATAAATACAGCATGACCATTTGTAAATCCGCCGTTTTTATTTACTGTATTAACGATACCGTTAATATTAATTCTGTTATCAATAAGATTCAAAAATGTATTTATATCATTGCCTTCAATCTTGTCATGAAAAATTAAATTAGCAACATCACCTTTATCTAAGTCGAAATTTGGACCTTTTCTATACCCAATATCGCCATTAGTTGCATCCGGATAAATATTAAATGTATTTCCATCTTGAACAACACTTGCTCCGGGGATATAACTTGCCATTACTTGCATACAAAAAGACTGTTGCAAAAAGAAACAAAATGTTAATGCTGACGCAACAATCTGTCTTTTTCCGGCTTTTATTTGAATCATTTTCTAATCCTTTCGAATTTCCCTAATCATTTATTTAATTCTAGCAAGAGAATAAACGATTTTCTATTTTTATTACGAATAATTAAGTTTAATAATTACAAAAACCGTAAAGAAAAATTTTTGCCGAATTGTTAACAAAATTTAACAAAATTATTCAGGACGAATCATTACAGTACGAGCAAGCAGAAAATATATTCCGTAAAATACAGCCAATAATAGCAGCATTTCTGTCAGAGCCGGTAAATTAATATAATTTGCAAATAAATAATATAAACCAACTGATGGAATTAAGGATAAGTATATTCTATTCAATGTTAATTTTGGATAAATCAATCTTAATCCAGGAAGCACTATTATTATACTTAATAAGAAATATAAGAAATTCGCACTCAATGTAGCAATTCCTACACCTGTCAAACCCATTTTAGGGATTAATAATATATTTAACGCAACTCCAACAATTCCTGAAGTAAGTTTTATTATAAAATCTATATAAGTTTTGTTTGCCAGGTGATATTGCAAAGTCGTATAATCCGTAATTGCCATGAAAAATGTTCCGAAAGCGAAATATGGAATAAGTTTAAAAGCATCCAAAAATTTATCATTAGATGAAAGCATTTGAACATAATCAGTTGCATACAAAGATATAACAGTAATAATCGGTAATGCAATTAATACAAAATAACCTGTAAATCTTGAAATCAACGGTCTTACATCAATTTTTTCTTCATACATATTTATAATACGAGGTATAGCTGCAACAGTAATTATCGAAAATATTGTCATTAATAAAGGCAAAGTCAAACCATATGCAACACCGACAATTCCGACTTGTGAAAAACCATGAATACTATTCATAATAAATTTATTACTCTGATTTATAATCCATGCACTCAAAGATGTTGCAGCAATCGGAACGCCATATGTCATTATCGGCAATACAGAATTCCATTCAATTCTTTGTAATTTAAACCATGATAAAATATTACTCTGAAAAATTAAAAGTATATCAGTTAAAGTTATAGAAACAGCCATGCCTAAAAGCAATGCAATAGCTCCAAGATGACAAACCTTAACAAAGAATATAGAAAGTAATATTGTCATAAACTGGTTAGCAATTGTTGAAATAGTAAATGATATTGATTTCAACTGTGCTCTCAAAAGTTGAAATAACAAAGCTCTTATGGCAACAGGTATAATCAACAATAATATAGCAAAGAAATATTTTATTGGAATATGGAAAAAGTTATAAAAATTTTGTCTAAATATAAATGATAAAATAAACATCAAAAACAGATTTGACACAAGCATAGTAACAAGAGTTGTCAGATATTTCGGCATATCTTGAGTCATTTGATGATGCTTAAAAAATCTTAAACCTGAAAGTCCCACCCAATCAGAAAAAATTATACATAAGAAAGACAAAACAGCGATGGATAAAGAATATAACCCATACTGTTCAGGTGATAATAAACTTGTATAAACAGGAACAATTATAGCATTTCCTAGCATACCGCAAAGTTTTGACGGTGAATATTTAACCATATCTCTAAATATTGCTTTTAATTGTTCTTTTTCAACTTCTCTGTTTTCTACAAATTCCATAGTTATATAGTAAATTAAATATCTATATTTGTAAAGAGGCGTGAAATTTATATACAAGTTTCTATATAATCCACCTTAATTTTGAAGACTATAGTATATAGAATCTCTTAAAGAATTATTGAGTTTTAAATATAAATCTTAAAAAAGCGAGATTAAATCCCGCTTTTTTAAAGTTCAAAAGTAAAAAGTTTAACTGTATAATTTTAATAATTTTTTTGTTTTTTCCTCAATACGAGCCTTTTTTACGGCAGTCTGTTCTGCTTCATAAACTCGTTTTGCGGCATTAGCATCAAGTACCTTCAAAATTTCTTTTGCATTAAAGAATTTTTGCATCAAAGGCTTTCCTACGATAAAAGCTTCAGCATAATTTGAAAATGATTGAGGTATATCGTAAGGAATTTCAAAAGTATACTCAGCATTTCCTTCTTTAGCATTATATTTTAAAATATTTCTACTTGTATTTTGTTTTTTAATAGGAGCATCATCACTGACTAACAGCTCAGTAATAGGTTTTTTAAAATCTAATGTATCAGAAATATCCTTACTTTTTGCATGTATTATTACATTTTCACCATCATATATAACTTTTGTTTTTGAATTATGTATTTTGTCTAGAACATTTTTTTCAAACCTTGACACATATTCAGATGATACTTCTTCTAAAGCTGTTGCAAGTTTTTTAGCACCATCACCTTTTAGTTTTAAAGACATTCCAAATGATTGAAAATTGTTGTTTTGTACCGGAGTAACATTCATATTAAATTCCTTTCTTTTTTTATATTATATTTGTAAATTATAAAATATGTAAACGCACCTCGAAAAGTTTACAATTGTTCACATAATAAATATTATCAGTACTATTATTCCCTCCCCCTTGAGGGGGGAGGGCTAGGGAGAGGGTGATTAAGGGAGCTATGCGCCCCATCCGCGCCAAATATTCTTTTTTATTCAGTAATCTGCACTTAATGAAACAATGACAAAAGCGACTGTTAAGCGTAGCGATTAAGTCGCTTTTAGGTTGAATTTAGTGCAGATTAAATAGTTAGCGTGTTTGCCTTCTTTTGCCGTTGAGCTGTGGCGAAACG